>PLBX01000221.1 GCA_003135495.1 Acidobacteriaceae bacterium
AGCGTTTAGTAAACCCCAGCGATCGCGGCCTCTAATGACGTCATATCAGCGCCGAGCGGTTTGCCGTCAGTTCCGAGGATGTTGAACGGGCTGGACGTTTGCAAATGATAGTCGCCGCCATTAGCGTTGTTAAAGTTTACGAATTGGGCGGCAGAAGCGGTCGGCGCAAAATAATTGTTTGCCGGCCACTTTGAAGCTTGGCTCGCTTGTGCGCTGCCGATAATCGCGTTATTCGTAAAGGTGTAGGTTTCAAAACACCGTCCAAGGATTAGGAGCGGAACATCGCTCACCGCGCAGCTGGTAATTCCGCCACCCGCCGTGCCCATGGTCATGGTTCCTACTCCTATGATGTTGTTGGTCATAACAAACCCGGTCATTGGCGCCTTTGTCGGCAGGTTCGACAGGCCCATGACCCGGGTGTTTGGATCGGAGAACCCGGTTACGTGGTTAATGGTTACATCCGTTAGGCCATGCGCCGACCAGTTACTCAAGACCTCGAATAGAGTGCCATCTCCGCTGTATTCCTTCGCATTAATGTCATCCACGGTGACATCGTGAATGCTATAACGGCCTCCCGCCGAAGCTTCGCCGCCATCTTGAGACAGTACGTTGGCTAGGACCATTCCACCGCCGGTATGGCTGAGCGTGCTGTAGCGGATGGTGATGTCGGTCACCTGACAAAGGGGGCAAACGCTCTGATTTTTAGCCAAAGAGTACTGGCTCTTTGGCGTCAAGACAATGCCGTCTCCAGCCTGCGTAAATCCGCCCCAGCTGTATTCCATGATGTTGCCTTCCAGCAGCACTCTTTGGGCGTTTTTCAATTCGAAGAGGTTCTTGACCACGAACGGCAGCCCATCCTTGCCACCCATAAAACCCGGACGCCCGGTTTGCCAAATTACCGGTTTATAAAAGTGGTTGCGCAGGATTTCGATATCCGCCGGGGTGGTGGTTGCCGGGCCCCCTCCTAATAAAATGTTCTCGCCCGCAGCTTCCAGAAAATTGTTGGAGATTTTGTACGGACCGCCCGGCAGTGAGCCAACGCCACCAGCGATTGCCTTGGAATCGGTGCAAGCTCCTATCCGTGTTGTGCAGTGAAAATCAGTCATGAACGAATCAATCACCGCCGCGTTCGTCATACCTCCAAAGTCAACGCCCGTGACGGTTTCGTCCTGTGCCGTGCCGTGCATCCAGCTACGGTCGATAATAATGAACTCCGCCGCGGTGTTCTGTGTGTAAACCAGCGGGCCGACAAAGCCCGTGCCGGCGGGACGAGTGATTTCCAAGCCCACAAGACGGTAATGATTGGCTCCAGGGGCCAGCAAGAAGGGACCGCCTCCCACACCTGGGAACGAAACCTTCGCCAATACGTTGTTTACCACGGAACAATTGAACGACGGACGACCTGGCAACGAAGCGACTCCGGCATAGCAAGGTGTAAGCCGCTGTCCTTCAGCGGGCAATGCGCTGTCCGGCGCACTGGTTCGGATAATGATCCAATGCCCGCTATCGCAGCTTTTGGCTGGTAATGTGAAGAGGCCTGAAAAAGTTGCACCAGCCTGCAATGAAATTGTGTCTCCACAGCTTGCGCTATTCAGAGCAGCTTGAAGATTTCCGCCCGCTGCGACTGAAAGCGTGGAGCCCGGTGCTGGAGTATCCGCCATTGCGCTCGAAACTTGCGCACGCGGCAATTCCGCTGGACCATCGAAGTTGCTGCCGGCAACCACGCTGACGCTAAAATTTCCATTCGTAGCCAGGTTGTTGCTGTCGGTTACCGTGACAGTGAACGTGGAAGTGCCGGTTGATGTAGGAACGCCCGAAAGCTCTCCATTCACATTCAGAGAAACTCCCGGCGGCGGAGCTCCGGCTGAGATGCTCCAACGATAAGGCGTCGCGCCCCCAGTCGCTGCCATAGTTTCGGCATAGACGTTCCCTTGCTGGCCTGCGCTCAGACTTCCGGTTGTAATCTGTAGCGACTGCGTGCTTGGCGGATTAATCGTGATGGAAGCGCTGGCTGACTCCGTTGCGTTCGCTACGCTGGTTGAGGTAACCGTTGCATTAGTTTTCGAAGTCACTTTTGGCGCCGTGTACAGACCGGTGCTGTCAACCGAGCCGGCGGTTGCGGACCAAATGACGCCCGTATTGGAGGTTCCACTAACCGTGGCAGTGAATTGTTCCTTTTGATTCGACGACAGCGTCGCGCTCTGCGGAGTTTGGCTTACTCTGATCGTTCCGCCCGTCGCACTCTCGACTACGAGAGAAAAAATCTGGCTTCCTTGCTCAAGGTGCGGGGAGTCGGTGACAATCACCTCGAACGAAAAAGTGCCCATAGTCGTGGGTTGGCCCGAAAGCCTGCCTGTGGTTGGATTCAAGCTGATTCCTGGAGGCAGCGTTCCAGTTTTGACTGAGAAGTAATAGGGGAAGTTTCCGCCACCGACGGCGAACACTGCATTGTAGGATTCGTTCAGCTTACCGACGGGAAGCCGTCCGTAAACATTCAAGTGATTCACCGCCGCTTGACTCTTCGCTCCATTGGCTTGCGCCAGCGTGCCACAAGAAGTGGTGAGAAGAGCAACCGCCGTTAGCAGCATTGCAGCGCTCAAGCGCAGCATTAGCGCTCGCGAAATGGTGGAATTAGAAGATGAAACAGCTTCTATTGCTTCAATCCCTGCCGCTACTTTAGACATTGTGAGCCCTCGACCCTACAAAATTGGGGGACTAGTCGATTGTCCTCATGTTGAAGTTATCGAGGTCGCTCAGAACTTCACAGATACCAAAAGTACATTTCAGAATAGTTGGTGCATGTCAGCGTTGTATGTACCGATTCGCGTAGGTTACTGACCGCTAGTTTCGAAGAATGAGCAGGTGAAAACCCCTGCCAGTAGCGTGATCTCAGCGAATGAGCCAGCCTGGCGAGCAAAGGCAGCGTTTTCTGAAAGGAATCTTTTTAGGCAGCGTAACTAAGGTAATCAATCGCACATTGATGATGATTGAGATACGCACTCGGACGATTCAGATGGAAGAACAAAAAAGAAGGCTGCGATTTTCGCGTGGGGACTGGTTTCTTAAATCGCGTGAAAAAAGCAGCCACGGAAGCGACAGTCGCAACGCTTGCTTTAACTTTTCTGAATGGCGACCGCGACGTTGGGCGTAACCACCGAGCCCGTCATAAAATAAACGGTCTTCAGAAGCAGCCATGCCGCTCGCTTGATTGGACGATGGCGGGAACTCAAACGCCAATACCAAAGATCAACTCGATCTTTCACGCCTGGAATACACGGCTCTAGTAAAGTGGGCCGGCCGTTATTGCCTTTGGATACTTTCCTCAGAATGTCAGCTTCGGTCCCGCCTCTGAGCCCGCCGCGCAAATGTTCTTCCCACACGGGAGACTTGTTAATCGTGCTCCACTTCGAAAATCGAACGACCGCCTTGTGAGCTAGACGGTCGGGCAAATAATTAACCAGGGGCAAGCCTGAACTGTGCAAGTCAATCGGAAAATATCGATGCGGCGTTTGATTTACGAAGAGTATTCCCCCCGGCCGCAGCGCGCTCCACACCAATGGCATGGTTTCATCCCGCTCTTTGGGCAGCAGATGTTCGTAAACGGCACTCAATAAAATGAAATCAAAAGAACCAAGATTCTCAGGCAACTCGGTGCCGGATGGCGAGGCTTCGAAACGGACATTGCGGAGCCCATGGAATTCGATCTTCGCGTTCGCCAGCCTCAAAAGGCTCGCGTTGAGTTCGACGCCAACAATTTCAGTATCCGGAAGCAGTCTGGCTAGAATTGACGAGGAGGATCCAGATCCACAGCCAAAATCGAGAAGCCGGCATCCGCGAAACTTTTCTTTGGGCACAAAACTGAACAGCCCGATTGTTAGATCTTTTTCCAGTCCAGAACCGTCTTCATCTCTGGCGATGTTGGAACACAGCCAGATGAAGCCGGATACTTCCAGACTTGCAGTGATCAAGTCGTCGGAGTACGCCGTCTCCACGCTTCGTTGGGGAATGTAAGTGTCGGGCTGGGACGGCCGCAGTTCTACACGGCGTTTATGGTCCGAAAGCGGGTGAATGTGAACTTCGCCCTCGCTGCAACGAATGATCGAAATCTTTCCGTCCGCACCGCGATCAATCGAGAGTGTCACGTTCGCTAGTAACCCGAATTCTTAAAATTGGAGTAAGTTGACTAGAATGACAACCAGTGTACACGACTCGTCCGTCCACAAAACTTGCGATCTTTTTGGAATGGTTACTTATGATCGTCGGATAATTTCAGCCTATAATTTACGTTTAGAAGCACGAAATGTGCAATATCTTGCGTATACTCTGCATCGGGCAGCAGACACCCTCCCCAGTGGCATTTACAACCGCAATATAATGATGGGGTTCGAGAAACTGGATCTTCGGTAGATGCCACTTTTTAGGTATCCCATGTGCTCTCAACTCTAAGGGAAACCCTGCGTTCAGATTTTGGAGTGCTTAAACGATGTGCCACTTTTTGTCACACGGCGACGAGAANNCCTTGCGCCTTCAACTCTCGGCCGCTGGCTAATAGGGTTGGTTATTGGCATTACGATGCTGACATCGGCATTCGCCCAGCAGCCGCCTCCTTCGCCATTCTGGACCAACCACGGCGATAACGCCCGCGACGGGTCTAACATTAATGAGCCCTTTCTCACTCCGGCTAATGTCAACTCCCATAGCTTCGGCAAGCTGTTTACCTTCCCCGTTGACTATGTCGTAATGGCTCAGCCTCTCTTCATACCTAGCGTGAACATTCCCGGGCAAGGGACCCATAATGTCGTTTACGTCGCCACCCAGGCGGATTCCGTTTATGCCTTTGACGCTGACAACGGAAGTCAACTCTGGTATGCCAGCATGCTCGATGGTGGCACCACCGCCGCCACCGCCAGCGGCACTCTCCCTTGCGGCACTTCGTTTGGCTACAACCAGGAGGGCATCATTGGCACTCCGGTCATCGATACCGCCACCAACACCATGTACTTGGTCGCGAAGACTGCCTTCAGCGGGGTCGTCCGGCACACCCTGCATGCTCTCGATATCACGACCGGATTAGATCTGGTCGCACCAGTGCTGATCACCGCGACCAGCACCAGCACTGGCACTGTGAACTATGGAAAGGTCACGCAGTTCAATAGCCTCCACGAGAAAAACCGTCCCGGACTATTGCTGCTGAACAATACCATCTATATGGGCTTTGGCTCGAACGGCTGTAACGACAAAGCTAGTGGTTGGCTGCTTGCCTACGACGAAGGCAGCTTGTCGCAAATCGCGTCCTTTAACACCGCACCCGACAACGGACTCGCTTCCATCTGGCAGGCTGGCACCGGTATTGCCGCCGATGAGGCGGGTAACGTCTTTGTGGAGACCGCTGAATCGTGCTCTCATTGCTACAACATTCCAACCGGCGGGCAGACCTACGGCAACAGCGTTTTGAAGCTTGATCCTGGCGACCTCACGATCGCCGACTACTTTACCCCGTCGGATGTTGCCTATCTCAATCAATATGATCTCGACTTGAGTTCCGCCGGCGCGCTGATTCTTCCCGATCAGAATGGCCCCTATCCTCATGAACTCATCGCCAGCGGCAAACAGGGCTTCGTTTACGTTCTTAACCGTGACCTCATGGGAGCCTACGAAGTTAACGATAGTGGAGTCATTCAGGAAACTACTCTCATTCCCGGAGAGACCAGCACCACGGTGACCGACGCCGAATTCGGCGGGCCTGCTTACTGGAACAACACCGTGTATTTCACTCCTACCAATTCGCCAGTGATGGCTTTTCCATTGTCCGGGGGGTTGCTAGGTACTCCTGCTACGACGGATGCGAAGTATAACGGCGGGCACTCGCCGTCCATTTCCGCTAACGGCACGACCGCTGGAGTTCTTTGGGACGTAACAGGCTCTCTTCTGGCTTTCGACGCTGTTTCCCTTCAGCTGCTTTACAACTCAAATTTGGTCGCGAATAAGCGCGACACATTGCCGGCCGTCGGTCATTTTGTCACCCAGACCGTCGCTAACGGCAAGGTTTATGTCGGGACGACGACCAGCGTAGTGGCCTACGGGCTGTTCCAAGTTCTTAACGTTACCGGCGGCAACGGTCAAACCGCCACCGTGGCTACAACGCTGGCCGCGCCCATTCAAGTCCAAGCTCTAAATCCTTACACCGGACAACCAGACGTTGGTGCGACCGTCACTTTCAGTGATGGCGGCAAAGGTGGTGTATTCAACCCCGCATCTGCAGTCAGCGATTCAAACGGGAATGTGTCGACCATCTATACCGTTTCGAAAACCGCGGGCACCTACACTCTGACCATTTCCGGAGTGGGTTTCGCGAATGGTACGGTGTCCGCCACGGCTAAGGTCGGTCCTCCGTTCCAGATCATTTACATCCAGGGACAGAAGCAGACTGCCGCAGCCGGTTCCTACCTCGCCAGCCCCGTAGTCGCGAAGGTGGTGGATCTCTACAAAAATGGTGTGCCCGGCGTTACAGTTTACTTCTCCGCCAGTAACGGCGGCGTTATCGGTTCATCTTCTGCGGTCACTGGCGCTAACGGCTTGGCAAGCACCACCTTGCAGTTGCCCACCACTGTCGGCACCGTTAAAGTGATCACCTCATCGAGCGGCATCCCGAGCGCGTCTATTCCTGAATATTCCGTTGCCGGACCACCGGCGACGATCAACATTACCGGCGGCAATAATCAATTGGCATTGGCCGGGACACAATTACCACAGCCTCTTACCGTTTTCGTAAGTGATCAATACGGCAATCCTGTTTCCGGTAACAGCGTCACATTCTCTGACGGAGGCGCTGGAGGCAGCTTTTCCAACATCAATCCCGTGATCAGCACTAGTGGTGGAACGGCTGCGCAAGCCTACACGCTCCCCGCGTCTTCCGGAAAGATCATCGTTCAGGCCACGGCGAATGGATTGGCGAACTCCGCGGTCTTTACTGAAACCGCCCAGTAACGCTGCTTCATGCTGGCTGAATACATTTGAATCAATCGTAAGAAAAGCCCGGTTGGCTTTTGCAGGATTTTCTTCGTGTACCTTAGTGTCCTTGGTGGTTTCCGATTTCTCTCAACCATCAAGGACAGTAGGGCACACGATCCTTCTGCCGACGGAGGCTCTCAATTAGTTTCTGTAAACCGAGCATCAACGGCGGCCCGCTTTTCCGGATACTGCAGCTCGTATCCCAGATAAACCATCAAATCTCCCCAGGCATCCTCGAGTTCCACCACCGCTGCCTCCGGTAGAGTCTTCCTCCATCCCCCGACATGAGCCGATCGAACGAAGGGAATATCCTGGCGTGAGTTCTTTGTCACCAGGGCCGCCGAGCTGCCCCCTTCCAGCTTTCGCATCTGATCGGCGGAAGAGCGTTCCACCGCCTGCGCCACCAGCTCGGGAGTTACTTCAAGGCCGAGAAACGATGCCACTCGATTTAGTTCCACTTCTGTGCGCGCGAGCATGTCTTCATAACGCAGGAGCAGGAAATCGTTAGAGTTCTGTCGCGTGACCAGCCAACTGGCAACGTTTCCACCCCAGGAACTGTAGTCGCACGTTTCACCCGCCACAAAGCTTCTGACAAATTTCTCGATCGGATAATTGTCATCGATTCGCCGCCGCTTTCGAAAAAAATGGAATTGCGAAACGACAACGTCGCGGGGATCTCGAACGATGTATATGACCTTGCGATATCGCGCATCGAAATACTGGTGACTCTTCATTACCCGGGGCCGGGGCACAGCAGCTAATTGGTTTGTCGTGAGCCCTTCCGATTCGGGGACCAGCCGGTCGATATTGCCGAAGTTCGGTGTTTCTTCCGGATGTATTAAATGGGCAATTAAGAATCGTGTCCACGTATTGCCGGACTTTGGAAATGAAACGATAAACACGTCATCGTCAAACACTTGAAAATAGCGGCCCGGATTGGACTTTCCAAGTGCACGTTTCGTCGCATTGACAAGGCGCTTGATCATAGAATCCTTATCGCGGGATTCACCGGAACGAAATTGAGGGCAGGGAATATCAGGGGCGATTACCGTTCCCGGTACCGGTCTTGCCGCGGCCATCCGACATCAGCAACGCAATCAGGCTGGACTTAAGCGCGTCACCAGGGTCGCGAGTCGTGAGTTTATATCCCAGACAAGCCATGATGTCGCCCCACGCCGCTTCGATACTCGCTACCTGCGCTTCCAGCAATTCATTTCGTTTATCGACTAATGGAGCAAGAGAACTTCGTTCAATGGCCTGCGAGATTTTCTTAGGGTCCGTCGGCAATCCCAGGAAGTCAGCCACCCGCTTCAATTCGCGCTCGGCATCGGCTACGAGATCTTCATATCGCAACCACAAAAAACCCGGGTGGCTGAAGCGTACGGCCATCCAACTTCCCACGTTCTCTCCCCACGATCCAGAATCATCCTGAGGTGCGCGCTCCTTCACGTCTCTTCCTGCAAGAAATCGGTCAATAAAGTCCGCGATAGAAAGTTGATCGTCAATTTTGCGCAACTTGCGGAGGGTTTCGTACCGCGATTGGGCCACATCACGGGGATCGCGAACCAGATAAATGACGCGCCGGTAGCGGGCATCGAAACCGCTATGCGTATTCATAATTCGCGGACGCGGAGACCGGTCAAAATCTCGCTTCGTACTGACATCGACGTCGAGAACCACTTGGCGCAAATTGTCGAAATTCACCTCTCTATCGGGATGGAATAAGTTCGCAAGAAGAAATTGCAAAGCCGTGCAACCCGACTGCGGATAGGAGGCCAATAGAATGTCGTCTCGGAATACCGGCAGGATTCGCCCCGGACGGTGTAGCCCGAATAGATGCTTCACGCCTTTTGCGAGATGACGTATCATCTGACCCTCAAAAACTTCCGCGCCGAAAACGACTTCTTGGTTTGCAAAGAATCCCGCTCAGCCCCTTCTGCATAGCTACTGCTCATTCTGATATTCAACGGCAACCAATGCTTGCGGCGGCTGCTCTGCCTTTACCGGTGGCTTCACGCCCGCAATCTCGGCGACATGAAACGCACGGTTTGTGCGATAAGCCCAGAAAAGACCGACGCCGTAAGTTGGGCTCAACAGCAAAAGTTCGATCGTCAACTGAATCAGGTTGCGAGGATAAAAAAAACGGTTGGCGAGCCACAAAGCCGTCACCAACGGAAGCGTCAAAAGCGTTGGCAGCAAGTAAGCGCCGCGCACAAAAGTCCCGATAGGAACGCCTATTTGTTTCTTTAAATGTCGAGGAAAAAATACCAGGCAAGTAAAGCTGAGAGGAATGGCGGTCCCGAGCGCGTCACCCACGATTCCGAGCGGCCGCACAAGAGCAATACTTAAAATAAGATTGGCGACTCCCTCGATGGCGGTGACCGCCGCCAGGGTTTGATGTTTTCCAAGGCCGAACAGAATGCGTCCCGAAGCAGCCTGCGCCAACATGAGCGTGAAGGGAATGATCATCACCACCAGCACTGGGTAGCTCCCGGGAACGTAGCGGGCCCCGACCCATATGCGGATAATATGCTTGCCGAACAGAATCAGGATCGCGGTAATGGGAAAAATAAGGAACGCGCAGGCGCGGTTCCCGGCAATATAAATTTTCCGCACCCGTTCGAGATCGCCAGTCGCCTCTGACTGGCTCGACATCGGCACAAAAATCTGCGCCAGGCTGGTAACGAATTCCTGGGCATAATCGACAATGCGGGCTCCGAAGTTAAACCATGTCACCGCGACCGTCGACATCATCGTTCCCAGCACGATTTCGTCGGTGCGGAAGCGCAGTCGCGCAGCCACCAGCACAATGAAAGTGGTGCCGCCGTAATTGACCATATGCCGCAACGAAGCGCGATCCACATGGCTGAAGCCGAGCCGTACAGGACACAATCGAAATGCAATGAAGCCGCGCAGAATTGAAGACAGCAGCGGCAGCAGAACCGTTATTAAAGCCACCGTCAGCAACCCGTATCCGCGATTTAAAAAATAAACAATTAAAACGGCGCGAGCGAGCGTCGCGCCGATGCTCGTCCAGTTCAGAATATAAAAGCGCTGCAACCCTTCGAGCATTCCCCCGAACACGCCGAGTGGAAAACCAAGACTGACCGAGGCCCCGACCATGAGCAGCAACAGCCGCGTCTCGGAATGCATTCCGCTCGGAATGCGAAACGCACGCTCCAGAGAAGAACTCAACAGAGTGGTCACCGCCATGCACACCACGCCGATGCCGGTGTAGCTGAAGAGCGCTGTGTTGATGAATGAAGTGAGTTTGTCACTCTCGCCCGTCGCAGAATATTTCGAGACGTAGCGGATGATGGAGGAACGGATACCCAGGTCAAAGAGACCGTAGTAGCCGGTAATGGAGAAGATCAGAATCCAAATGCCAAAAGCGGCGTCTCCCAATCGATGCACAATGAATGGCGAGAGAAAAATACCAACAATGACGTTGACGCCTAGCGCCGACCAGCTCGATCCTACGTTCTTCAGGATCGCCGTTTTTTCATGCTTCCGCATCTGCTCCAGTCCGTTCTAGATTCTCGCGTCCTCGCGCAGATTGCCATTCGCTAACGTTGTGGCCGTCATTCGCGCTTCCCAAGCAGGACCGCGTTGGCAGATGGAATATCCCTTCGCGTCACCAGTTCGTATCCCAGTCGCGCCATGATATTGCCCCAGGCCGCCTCAATCTCTTCGACTGCGGACGATGGCAACACGGACTTCCATTTCCCCGCCACCGCAGTGCCGATAAACGGAATGTCGGCACGCCGATTCTTAGTCGTCACCCACTCCCCGCCTTCTTTCTTCTCCAGTTGGCGCAGGTGGTCGGCGGAACTGTTCTCTATGGCTTGCAGCAAGCGATCTGGACTGGCATCCACACCGAAAAAGCGCGCCACCTTCTCCAGTTCAGTCGACGTGTTCGCGATTAAGTCTTCGTAGCGCAATAGCAGAAACGACGGCCGTCCATCGCGAGCTGCCACCCATGTGGACACATTTTCCGCCCACGTCCCCCATGCCGCCGACAGAAGCGTCCCTTCCACAAAGCCGTGAACAAACTGCTCTATCGGTAAAGCATCCTCGGTATGGCCAAACTTGCGTGAGAAATTGTAGTAGGAAATCGCCACGTCCCGCGGATCACGCGTAATGTACAGCACTTTCGGATAACGATGGTCGAAGTACTGATGGCTCTTGATCACACGCGGCCCTGGAAGCCTCTTCATGTATCGGCTGGACTGCGCTTCTGCGTCCGGTATCAGTCGTTCAATGTTGGCGAAACTCACGGATTGACCGGGAAAGAGCAGGTTTGCAATAAGGAAACGAGTCCAGGTATTTCCCGAGCGCGGATAAGACACAATGAGCGTGTCGTCCGGTCGTACCGCCATTTGGCGGCCCGCAAAGTCTGTGCCAAGCAAATATCGGGCGATCCGTTTGACGCCGTACATCATTGAGAAACTGCTCCGGGAGGAAGATTTTGCAGGCTTTGCATCTGATCACCGCGACGAAAAGTTGCCTACGTTCGTGCTCCGCCAAAGCTCGACATGAAAGCGCCATTGCGGACACGGCTCCACAAAGACGCCAATTTGCGAGTCGCATTCGGTGCGATTTTCAAACCAAGTAACAGGAGTTTCAATCTGGTCTCACCCAAAGACTGGTTGGCCTCGGCAAAGTGTTCTCGCGCTTTGTCAAACTGCCGCTGTTGAAGGTCGCACTTGCCCTCTTCTACCAGGTACATCGCGCGAATTTCGCTTGCCCGCTTCTCCACTACATCGCGGTCCGTTCCTTTAAGAGGCAAAGTTTGTTTGAATTTCTCCAGGATGTTCCAATAGGCTTCCGCCATTCTCGCCCTTGACACGCCGAGAGAGCCAGGACGCCCGATGAACAGCCGGGCTTGCACCTTCCGGCTGTAGCCAATCTTGGCGCCACTGAAAGCTGAGCGCACCCACATGTCATAATCGTCGCATCGCGGAAGCTTTTCGTCGAACAATCCAGCGCGCACTAAAGCAATCTTTCGCGCCACCACCGTCGAAATCGGAATCTGGCAGCGCTCCTCAATCAATGCGTCGAAGGTTGCCTGTCCCGCCGACGGGCACTGCTCCATGAACTCGCTCTCTTTCTCGGGGTTCCCCACCAATAGAGCGTTGGAATAAACCAAGTCGAGCGTCGGATCGTCCGCGAACAACTTCATTTGTGACGCCAGATGATCGGGCATCCAAGTGTCATCGCTATCCAGGAATGCGACGAACTCGCTCCGTGCTTGCCGGATGGCGTTATTTCTCGCTCCCGCTGCCCGCTTGTTCTCCTGCTTGATGTAGACGATCCGGTCAAGGTAGGGTGCCAGCGCCTTCTCCAACTCTGCAGTGTCCGGAGAGCCGTCGTTGACCACGATCGCCACAAAATCCGAATAAGTCTGCGCGAACACCGAATCCAAACATGCCGCGATCAAATCAGCGGTCTTGTAGCTCGGAATGATCACGCTGACTTTAGGCGCCGGATTTGACTGGTCTGCTTGCATAATCTCGAGAATACTTAACTACTGTGAAAAACCAATTCTTTCTGCCCCTTCACGATGTGATCGGCCGCTTCCACGCCCATCATAACGGAATGGTCCATGTTGCCTATTTCATAGCGCCATGCTCCGAAACGTCCGCGGGAATAAATCCCTTGCTCCATCAGCGCTGGCTGCAGGATGGCGAGCGCGCGATCGCGATCGATAGTCGGAATCGGGTAGGAATACCGAACCAGCCTGTGATAGCGGGAAATGATGCGCGCCCGATCCGACTCTTCCAGAATTTTCGAACGGATCAGCCCGGCAAGCATCTGTTCATACGTGCGCTCGATATCGACCTTTTGTCCCAGCGGCACCGACATTTCGCACATCAGCGAACTATATTGCTCGGTATCGCCCTTCGGCACGTTGTTGGGCGAGTAATGGGAAAAAAATGTGGCCCTGTAGCACGGCATTTCCGGGTCCGCAAAATACACCCAGCATTTGCCGGTGTCGATCTTCTTTTTCAACCCAATTCCCAGAACTAGCAGATCGTTGTGTTCAAGCAACGTGGCCGATTCCTTCAGTTTCGCATTCGCCGGCTTCAGCATACCTGCCACCAGATCGATCGGCGCGGTTGAAATCAGCGTGTCGTAGCTGTCCCCCGTGCCGTCAGTAAATGAAATCTTACGCTGAGCCGTATCGATTTCGGCCAGTTGTTTTCCTGTACGTACTTTGTCAGGAAATTTTCGCGCCATGCGCCGGTAAATTTCCCCGGTTCCGCCGTGAAGCGGGAAACGGAACTTGTTATTCGGCCCCCAAGCCACGTCGTCTTTTTCGTAAAGCACGTTTTCGAGAAGCCGCTTAAAGTCGACAACCGAGACGCGCTCCGCTATCCAACCCTTCGACATGCGCTCCAGCGGCGTTGTCCAGACTTTGGAGTTGTAAGGAAACATGAAGGTCTCGGCAATACCCTCGCCGAAGGTGTTCAGAGTCCAGTCGCGGAAATTCGTCGCATCGCTGTTTCGGCTAGCCGCAGCCTTGGCCGCGCCCATCAGGCAACTGACTTGCAGCGCTTTGGGCAGGTATCGCAGGTTGTTCTGAAAAGGATAGGGCACGCAAACGTCATTCAAATACACCCAGCTTTCGCGTATCCGCTCGTGCACTTCCTTCCCCAGCATGTCGTCGATCAGTTTGTCGAAGTAGGGATAATGCGAAAAAATGACGTGCCCGCCCTCATCCCAGACAAATCCCTGTGGATCAAGATGCGAGGTGGAGTGGCCGCCTACGTCGTCAGATTTCTCGTAAAGAATCCAGTTGTCGTAGCCAAGTTCGTGCAGGCGATAAGCCGCGCCCAGCCCAGTCGGCCCACCACCGATGATGACAATTTTCTTATTAACCATGCGCCTTGTGGCCGCCAAACCAGCCTGTTACCTCGGATGAAAAGGGAATGTCTACTCTAGTCTGAATGAGCAAAATGGAGTCCAAAGTCAGGCGGTCCCAATGCCTTTATATCATTGATTTCACATGTTCCCAGCCAGGGGAGACCCACTTTGGTCACCATGCGGAAAGGAAATCGAGCCGACGTGGGTAAACTCTTTCCCATTATTCCCGGGCACGCTCGCCAGGATCGGAAATCAGCTTGTTCACATCAGCCTTCCGGGCACGAAAAAATCGCCAGTGGTTACTTCCAGTATTTACTTCCTTTGCCTATGAGGCCGGAAAACCAACGCCAGGCATTACAGTATGTTGTAGTGTGAATTGTTTCGGAATCTTTCAGCGGCGATTGAACCGTGCCTCTGGACATGGCGCTTTCCGGGTTCGGCCAGACCAAAAAGACGAAAAATAGGATGACAGAGAGTCTTCTAAAGGTCGTAATCTTCACATCAGTCCCGCCGCGCAGCGTCGCCCGTATCATGGAGCGCATTCACCGCGGTGCTCGGGAAGCCCAAGTCGTCGGAGTGCTATACGAACGCCGCCCTCCAAAGACCCGGCAACAGCGGTTGCAATTCTGGCGCAAAAAGATAACGCGCCCAGCATACTGGCGCTATTCGATGCATCGCATTCTCGCGAAAGCCAGCGCCAGGTTGACCAGCCTGCTCGACGCCGTTATCCGTTTTGTCCATGCGGCCCCGAAATGGCCAAATCGTAGAGCGCCTTATGATCTTGACGAATTGCAGGCCGACTGCAATGCAAGTGGAACCGAGCTTTTCATCACGCCTGATATTCACTCCCCGGAATCTCTCGATTTTGTGCGGCGCCTCAATCCCGATCTAGGCCTTGTCTTCGGAACCGGCATCCTTAAGCCCGTGCTCTTCGAGCTTCCAAAGCAGGGATCGATCAACATTCACAAGCGCAAGGTGCCCGACTACCGTGGCGGCGGCGCCGTAGGCCTGTGGGAGTTGCTCGATGACCAGAAAGAGATCGGAGTTACCATCCATCGCGTCGAGGCCAAGGTCGATGTGGGAGCCGTAGTTCAATCGGCGGTGATTCCGATCGAGCCTTTCGACGATCTGGAGAGCCTTTCCCTGAAAGCCGAAGTTGTAGGCGGCGACCTAATCGTAGCGGCCATTCGCGATTTCGCGAACGGGACGGTAACGGAAACTCCCCAAAGCGGTCCCGGCAAACTATTCCGCAGGCCGACCGACGAAGACCTGCTGCAGATGAAAAAGAAACTGGCGGCGCGGCGCAGAGTTAAGACTAGCCATTTTCGCTGGCCGCTATGGAAGCTGTTTCTGAAGTCTGTGCTGAACGCTCCCAAGCTGGCCATACGCAATCGGAAGCATCGGCAGAACGCCGATTTTCCAGTGATGATTCTTTATCACCATTTGGTTTCTGATCGTTCTCATCGTCTCGGAGTTTCGACGGTTTACTTTTTGCGCCAAGTGAAATATTTGCTGCGCCACTATCGCGTCGTCAGCTTGAGCGAGGCCATCGAACTGGTGCGCAAGGGCGGTGTCAACGTTCCCACAGTGGCCATTACTTTCGACGATGGCTACGCTGACAATTTCGTGAACCTGCGCGCTGTGACCGAAGAAACCGGCGTGCCCATCGCATATTTCATCTCCACGGAGCACATCTCGAACGGCCGGGAATTTGCCCATGATCACGTGGCCAGTGAATATGGTTTCACACCCAATACCTGGCCGCAGATCGAGGTCTTACAGGGTTGCGGCTACGAAATCGGTAGCCACACAAGAAATCGTGCGGACTGCGGCTCGACGGATGTGCAGTTCCTGCGAGATGAAATCATTGGTTCAGGCGAGGATATTCAGCGAAGACTGGGAACGACGCCACACTTTTCTTTTCCCTTTGGACTCCCCGAGAATATCTCCGCTCCAGCCGCCGAAATTGCGTGTGCAAGTTATAAGAATGTTTTTTCTGCATACCGGGGCGGCAACTTTCATCAAGATGCCCGGCGAATTTTGCGCCGTTCAGGTTTCCCAAAAACACTGTGGGAACTTGAGTTGCAGTTGCAGTCTGTTTTGCTTGGCGAGACGAACGAGCCTCCCCACTTGAAAGTGCGCATCGATAAATCTGGTTTCGAGGGCGGAAGAATCAACAAAAAATAATCGTCGACTAGCCCAAAACGTTTTACGGAGTCACGGTTTTTTCTGATTAAGCGGCCACACCGTGGCCACGGCAAGGGCCACCCCGACTCCCAGCGACACCTCCAAAAACCGGTGCCACCCCACAATCCACGGAGCGCGCCCCCGCGGAATCAGCAAAATAATGCTGAGCGTAATTGCGGCAAATCGATAAGCGCCGCCAACACGCAAAAGAAATGACAGCGCGCCGCACAAAAGAATCCCCACGCCGTAGACAACCGCGTTCGCTGGGAAAAATGTCGCCAGGGCCGAGCCCAGCACCGCTCCCAGAGCAGTTCCTATAAAACGCTGCCACGCCAATGTCCGCGGAGGAATCGTCGATTGAATAATAACGATGGTTGAAATTGGCGCCCAATAATACTCGGGAAGTTTCAAGATACGAGCGAGTAGCATGGCAACCACCGCCGCAAGAGTGGTTCGAAGCGAGTCAAGTAAAGAATCGCGATTCACCGCCGATAAAATTCCCCGCTTCGCCATCATTTCTCCGCGCGCTAAGAGCCGCTATTGTATCGCCGATCGTCGCGGACAAATAAAACGACGCTTCGGGCTGTCTGCCGGTCGATATCGGCATCCACCCCATATTCAATGCCGTTCAGTTGCCGCCATCATTTTGCGGCAGTGGCGCGCGATCTGTTTCTCTTCTTGTGTCGGGACGCCCTGAATCTTATCTTCCGTCAGTCCCAGGCTTTCAAGGCCGCGCGTGGCGGCGCTTCGAACGTATTTACTGTGCTCGCCGATTCCTCCCGTGAATACGACAAGATCCGCGCCGCCTAACAGAGCCATGTAAGCTCCGATGGTCTTTCGGACCGCGATGCCAAATACATCCAGGGCCAGTTGGGCTTTTGAATCGCCAGTCTTGGCGCGCTCTTCCAAAGTTTTCACATCGCTTTCGCCGGACGATAACGCGAAAAGACCGCATTGGCGATTCAGCAACAATTCCAGTTTGCCAGCGTCGACTGTTTCGTTTCGCAAAAGATACAGCAGGATGCCGGGATCGAGATCGCCAGAACGCGTTCCCATTGGAATGCCACCAGTGGGAGTCAGGCCCATCGTAGTATCGATTGAGGCGCCATTTCGCAGTGCGCAGAGGCTCGAACCGTTTCCCAGATGTGCGAAGATAACTTTTTCTGGAAGCTTCGCGCCGAAGTGGTGAACCAGCGATTCGTAGGAAATGCCGTGGAATCCATAGCGCCGAATTCCGGAGTCAAAGTAGCGGCTGGGAAGCGCAAAGCGCGATGCAACTTCCGGCATTGTCTGATGAAAGGCGTCGTCAAAGCATGCGAATTGTGCGGCGGACGGAAATGCTTTTTGCGCAGCGGCGATCAGCGAAAGCGCTTGCGGAATGTGCAACGGCGCGAAATGGATGGCCGAGCGCAGTTCCTCCATAACCTGCTTTGTGATTAATTGGTGTTTGCGAAGTTTTGGACCGCCGTGCACGACCCGATGGCCCACCGCCACTGGCGCGCTGGGAATATGCTGTTTGATCGCGGTTGCCAGAACATCAAGCGCTTGGCCCTGCGATTCGTATTCGTTCTGCTGCTGCACGAGCGATTTTCCGTCGCCCGATCGAATATTCAACGTGCCGTTGTTCTGCCCAATGCGGTCGGCGCTCCCGCTGAGCAACGCCTCTTCGTCCTCACTCCCGCGCCGATAGACGCCAAACTTCAGCGACGATGAGCCGCTATTAAGCACGAGAATCAGTTCGTCGCCGTTGTTGAGGCTCCTGTCAGGCTTTTTAGTGTCCAACGCTTTCGCCATGCCTAGCCTGGCCACTTCCAGTTACGAATTTCTTCCTTGTCGATGCCTTCGGCGTGTGCGTAGTCAATACTCTCGATGATCTGATCTTTCAACCATTCTTTAACATGCGCACCCACCGAGTGAAGACGAGGAACGCGGTCGATGACATCGATGGCGAGATCAAACCGATCAACCTGGTTGATAATGGCGAGTTCCAGCGGAGTATTGATGTTGCCTTTCTCCTTATAGCCGCGCACGTGAATGTTGTCATGATTCCTGCGGCGATAACTGAGCTTGTGGATCAGCGACGCATAGGAATGGAAATTAAAGATTACGGGCTTATCTATGGTGAACAGCGAATCAAAGTCGCGGTCGGAAAGTCCGTGCGGATGCTCAGTTTCCGGCATGAGCCGGAATAAATCGACGACGTTAACGAAGCGGATTTTCAACTCTTTGAAATGCTCTTTCAGAATTGCCGTCGCGGCCAACGACTCCATGGTCGCAATATCGCCCGCGCACGCCATCACCACGTCGGGATCCTCACAGTCGTCGGTGGAGGCCCAGTCCCAAATGCCGATGCCCTTGGTGCAGTGGGTCACGGCCTCTGTCATTGTCAGGTACTGCAGATGATCCTGCTTGTCCGCGACAATTACGTTGACGTAATCGCGTGAGCGCAGGCAATGATCGGCAACGCTGAGCAAACAGTTGGCGTCAGGCGGCAAATAAATACGCACCACGTCTGGACTTTTGTTAGTGACCACATCGAGGAAGCCCGGATCCTGATGCGTGAAGCCGTTGTGATCCTGCCGCCACACTAAAGATGTGATCAGGATGTTGACCGATGGAACAGGCGCACGCCAGGAAATTTCCTTCTTTGATTTCTCCAGCCACTTGGCGTGCTGGTTAAACATGGAATCGATTACGTGAACAAAAGCTTCGTAAGTTGAAAACAATCCATGGCGCCCGGTAAGAACGTAACCTTCGAACCAACCCTCCAGAGTATGCTCGCTGAGCATCTCCATGACGCGCCCATCGACATCCAATTCGCCCCCGTCCGCGTCCTCAGGCTTATATTCCGCAAGCCACGTTTTCTTTGAAGCCGCATAAATCGCCGTCAGCCTGTTAGAAGCAGTTTCGTCCGGACCAAAGACCCGGAAAGTCTTCATATTGCGACGCATCACTTCCGCAAGAAAGTGGCCGAGCACGTCGGTGGGCGGCGCGTACGTCGTGGCCGGCGCTTTCACTTCAACCGCATAATCGCGGAAGTCCGGCATGGCAAGCTCTTTGCGCAGCAGACCACCATTCGCATGTCGATTGGCCGAAATGCGGTGCGCTCCTACAGGCGCGAGTTGTTGCAGTTCATCTTTAAGCTTTCCATCGGCATCGAACAATTCTTCCGGCTTATAACTTCGTAACCAATCTTCGAGAATTTGCAGACTCTTCTTATTCGTTGCCGGGTCGAGCAGTGGAATCTGGTGCGATCGCCATGATCCTTCCACCTTGTGACCATCGATTTCTTTCGGTCCGGTCCATCCCTTTGGCGAACGAAGCACAATCATTGGCCAGCGCGGACGAGTGGCGTCACCGCCGGACCGGGCGCGCTGCTGCAGCGATCGAATTTCCAGTATGCATTGCTCCAGCGTCGAAGCCATTTCTTGATGCATCGATGACGGGTCATCGCCTTCCACAAAATAGGGTTTGTGCCCGTAGCCAATCATCAGCGCTTCAAGTTCCGCATGAGGGATTCGCGCCAAAACCGTTGGATTCGCAATCTTGTAACCGTTGAGGTGCAATATCGGCAATACCGCGCCATCGTGAATCGGATTGAGAAATTTGTTCGAATGCCACGAGGTCGCTAGCGGGCCAGTCTCAGCCTCGCCATCCCCGATTGCTACAGCAACGATGAGATCTGGGTTGTCGAATGCCGCCCCGTATGCGTGGGAGATTGAGTAACCCAATTCGCCGCCTTCGTGAATCGAGCCCGGAGTCTCAGGAGTGCAATGCGAACCAATCCCTCCCGGAAATGAAAACTGCTGGAAAAACTTCAGCAGTCCGGCTTCATCGCGGCTCTTGTCCGGATAAATTTCAGAGTAGTAGCCCTCGAGATAACTGTTGGCGAGAGTCGCGGGCGCGCCATGACCGGGTCCCGAGATATACATAATGTTCAAGTCATACTTTCGGATAAGCCGGTTCAGATGGACCCAGATTAAAGACTGGCCAGGATCCGAGCCCCAGTGGCCCAGAAGACGCCGCTTGATATGGTCTGCGTTCAGCGGTTCACGAAGCAGAGGATTGGCACGAAGATAGATCATGCCTAACGACAGATAATTGCAGGCTTGCCAGTAAGCCTCGATTTTGCGTAGTTCATCGGAGGAAAGCGGCGGCAAAACTTCAGAAACATCATCCATAACTTCTCCATCGACAAGCACTCATACTTTCATGGATGCCGAAGTAAGCACAATCGGCGCGAGTGTGCGCGACAATTTGGATGAATTACTTGGTGTTTACCCTGAATGCGCTTGCGCTGCTGCAGTCGCCGAATATGCATCCAGAAATCGCCGCAGATAGGGCGCGGTACGGCTGCTTGTTTTTTTCGCGACTTCGAGCGGTGCCCCGCTGGCGACAATCAGGCCGCCCTCGTCTCCGGCCCCGGGGCCAATATCGATCACCCAATCGCTGGCAGCTACGACTCGCATGTCATGCTCGACTACGATGACCGTGTTGCCGGACGCAACCAGCCGGTCCAATTGTGCCACCAACTTTTCTACGTCTTCGGGATGCAGCCCGGTCGTCGGCTCATCGAGGATGTAGAGCAGACGCTCGCCGCTGTGCGACGAGAGGTGCGCCGCGATCTTGATCCGCTGCGCCTCGCCCCCCGACAGGGTCGTCGCCGGCTGNNGTCGTCGGCTCATCGAGGATGTAAAGCGTGTTGCCATGCTGTATGCGTTGCAATTCGGTCGCAAGCTTTATGCGTTGAGCCTCGCCACCGGAGAGTTCGGTCGCAGGCTGACCGAGCCGCAAATAACCCAAGCCAACTTGTCGCAAGACGTCCAGCGAACGCAGCACCTGCGGCTCTTCAGAAAAGAATTCGAAGGCGGCGTCTACCGTCAAGCCAAGCACTTCCGCTACATTCTTGTCGCGATATTTTATTTGCAGAGTCTTCGCGTTGTAGCGCGCGCCGTGGCATGTGGGGCACGGCGTGTACACGCTGGGCAGGAAAAGCAATTCGACCATGACAAAGCCTTCGCCCTCGCAGGTTTCGCAGCGTCCCTTGGCAACATTGAAAGAGAAGCGTCCGGCATCGTAATGATGGGCGCGCGCCGCTTTGGTTGCGGCAAACAGCTTGCGGATGGGATCGAACAACCCGGTGTAGGTGGCCAAATTCGAACGAGGCGTGCGCCCAATGGGTTTCTGATCAACCTTCACCAGGCGCTTGATGCCCTTCATGCCGCCGCTAATTCGTCCACCCAAAGTGACAACCGCGGTTCGTTCCAATTCTTCGCCTTCATCGTCATCAATGGGAATTGCATGACCCAGTTCTTCCGCAACAAATTCCACGAGAGCCTGACTCACTAAACTCGATTTGCCCGAACCGGAGACGCCGGTCACGGTAGTTAGCACTCCGATGGGAAATGAGGCATCAAGTTTATTCAGGTTATTGCGCGTGACGCCGGTCAGGCGCAACCACTCGTTGGCGGGACGCGGCGTGCGGCTCGGCAACTTGAAATCACCGAAAAGATAACGCCGGGTTTTCGACTCCGCGACCTTCTTTAGCCCCAGCGGCGGACCACTATAAAGGATGCAGCCACCTTGTTCGCCAGCCGCTGGACCGACATCGACAATCCAGTCGGCGTGACAGATAACATCCAGCTCATGCTCGACCACAAACAGTGAGTTGCCGGAAGCCTTTAATCGATCAAGAGCAGAGAGCAAAGCTTCAGTGTCGGCGGGATGAAGTCCGGCAGAGGGTTCATCAAGCACGTAGACCACGCCGAATAAATTCGATCGCACCTGTGTGGCCAGCCGCAAACGTTGGAGTTCGCCCGGGGAAAACGTGGGAGTGCTACGTTCGAGCGTCAAGTAACCAAGGCCGAGGTCAAGAAGGACCGTGATTCGCGCCAGAAGATCTTCAGCAATGCGCTGTGTGACAACTTTCTTTTCCGGATGCAGAAGTGCAAACTTCTCTAAATCCGCCGCTGTTCCATCGGCAAAGGGACGCAGAATTTCTCCAAGCCGCTTCAACGGCAATCGAGAAATGTCCGTGATGTCGTAACCCGCAAACGTCACAGACAAAGACTCGCGCCGCAATCGCTTGCCATGGCAAAGCGGACATTTACTACTCACCATGTATTGCGACACCCGGCGCTTCATCAGCGCGCTTTCCGAGTTGGCAAATGTACTAAGCACGTGGCGCCGCGCGCTCGTAAACGTGCCTTGGTAGCTCGGCTCCTCTTTGCGCTTCAACGCCTGCCGCGCTTCGTGTGGCTCAAGACCGGCATAGACCGGGACAACCGGTTGCTCATCGGTGAAGAGTATCCAGTCTCGAGTCTTCTTGGGCAGTTCCCGCCACGGGCGATCGACGTCATAGCCGAGTGAAACCAAAATGTCTCGTTGATTTTGTCCCTGCCAGGCCGTTGGCCACGCTGCAATCGCTCGTTGCCGAATCGTCAGCGAGTCATCGGGAACCATCGAGCGTTCTGTTACCTCGTAGATACGCCCCAGGCCGTGACATTGCGGGCAAGCACCCTCCGGCGTGTTGGAAGAAAACGACTCCGCATACAAAAGCGGCTGGTGCCGCGGATAGCACCCGGCGCGCGAATAGAGCATCCTGAGCAGATTGGATAAGGTAGTAACGCTACCGACGGAGGAGCGCGCAGTCGGCGACCCCCGTTGCTGCTGCAGCGCGACGGCTGGCGGAAGGCCGTCGATCTCATCCACTTCAGGCACGCTCAGTTGGTGGAAAAGGCGCCGCGCGTAGGGCGCGACTGATTCAAGGTAACGGCGTTGCGCCTCTGCGTACAACGTGCCAAACGCCAGCGACGACTTGCCCGAGCCCGATACGCCGGTGAAAACCACCAAGGCGTCGCGCGGAATTTCGACGCTGATATCTTTCAGGTTATGTTCGCGTGCGCCTCGCACGCGCACAAATCCCTTGAAATCTGCCGCCACATCGGCGGGAAATTCCAGCGGCCGACATCGCGGGATAGCACCGTTGCCACTAGCTAAAGCCATCCCGTAGTAGATGAAGAATCGAAGAGGTTCGTTTGCTCCGCTCCCGCTTTATTCCCGCGTAGTACTTTGGCGGGATAAAACGATAAGTCACATTGCGTCCCGGAATCCAGATGCCCGGTCCAAGCATCCCTATATTCAGGAGCAAGGAAATGGCACGTGTGTTGATCACAGGTTCGTCCGACGGTCTGGGTCAATTGGCCGCACAATCACTCGTCGAGCAAGGTCATCAAGTGGTTTTGCACGCGCGCAATGAGCGGCGAGGAATGGAAGCGCTTTCCGCAGTTCCTCAAGCCCAGGCCGTCGTCACCGGCGATTTGACCAGCATCGCACAAACCCGCGGCGTCGCCGAACAGGTCAACGCTCAAGGCCTTTTCGACGCGGTGATTCACAACGCCGGCATCGGTTACAGGGAACCGCGCCGCATCGCCACCGAAGATGGCCTGCCCCACGTATTCGCGGTCAATACTCTGGCCCCGTATATCCTCACGGCATTAATTAAAAGACCAAAGCGTCTTGTCTTCTTAAGTTCGGGCCTCCACCAAAACGGCGATGCGAGCCTTGACGACCTGGCGTGGGAGCATCGCCCCTGGAACGGGCAGCAAGCTTACTCCGACACGAAGTTTCACGATGTGCTTCTGGCTTTCGCATTTGCCCGCCGCTGGCCGCGAGTTCTCTCCAATGCGCTTGAGCCCGGCTGGGTGCCGACCAAGATGGGAGGAAAGGAAGCGCCCGATGATCTCGATGAAGGTTATCGCACGCAAGTATGGCTGGCGGTCAGCGAAGATAAGGCCGCTAAAGTTACGGGCGAATACTTCTTTCACATGCGCCTGCGCAAACCACACCCGGCCACTCGCGATCCCAAACTGCAAGATAAGCTACTAGAAGCCTGCAAACGCTTTTCGGGCGTTGACATGCCGGTATCTTGATCTGGAAATCACAAATTTGAAGATTGGTCCGACTGACGGCAAACTAGAGCTGCTGAAAGGAATTCTCAATTTCTAAATTCATGATTTTTAAATTCACTGCGCGAACTGTATCGTAACTTTGCCGTGTTGGTAGCCGCTCTTTTCTTTGTCCCCGTTCGTCCCGTCCACCGTGAATCGCGACAGCGTTGGAGAAATAAGTTTAAATGCCGCGCCTTGCACGCTTTTGATTTCCCAACCTGACGACACTTCGAAACTGTTCACCTCTGATGGCACGTAGTCGAAATCCACCGTGTAAACTCGGCCTTTCAAACTCACACCAGTAATCTTGATCCCGTGGCTGCCTTCACCAACCATGAGATTCGGAGGGTCCGAAATGATCGCTACGCCACCTCTATACTCGATAGTAAGAGTCGTGCTGCCACGCCGCATTGTGAATTCAACTCTGGCGTGTGTATCTTGCGGATTTTCTTCGATCACGGCGCCGACAATTTCATTCCTCAGTTGCGCTGTCTTCAATGTCGCGCCCACGGGAATTTCAGGATCAAACACCATCGCCACTGGCGCGCCCTGATTTTGCATCTGCAGCGTAACTTCATCGGCTGATTGCAACATGGTGAGACCGATTTCAGAAGCACCAGCACGCAAGTTACGCAGCGTGATTGCATTCCATGCGGCCGGCAGATGTGGAGCAAAAGTGATTCGGTTGGCCGTCCCGTCGATCTTCAGCCCAAGCAGTCCGTGTACGGCCGCGCTTAAGAAGGACGAAGACGACCACGTCTGCTCAGGCACCGATTCCACTTCTTCGTGATAGTAATCGCCCGCCAACGCCTCATGGATGTGTCCGAGCGAATCGAGGGAACTCCACGGAACGAGTGCGCTCCAGATCGGCAACGCGGTCGCGGGCCGATGTTCAGCCCAAAATGCGCGTGCGATCTCTGAGGTCCCGGTGGCCCAGACGCTTCCGCTGGAATAAGAATTTGGATTGTAGGAACTCGCACTTGCGGCATTTCCGCGCGTACCCCAGTCGGTTTGGAAATCCGCCGAGGCAATTTGATCCAGCAGGGAAGCGCGCTGCTCCGCGGAAAAAAGTTGNNGCGTGAATCCGGTAATCCAAAGATGTTGTCGTGCGTCCCAATACCTTTGACCAATTGCAGTTCGCGCAGCCTGGCTAGCCGCACTCGCCTGAGCCGCCTCTTCGACGTGAGCCGTTGCATTCGCTAATTGCGCGAACGCCTCCGCCGACGAAGCCCAACTGGCGGACAACATCATTTCATCGCTTAGCGCATCCTGCTCCCGGCCTCCTTCTTTGTCGGCAGGAATACGAGGGAGGCCATCGTGCGCATCGAGAGTTGAACGGCAGTATTCGTAGGCAGATTGAATCGAAGACCAATTCGCGGTTACGAATTGCCGGTCGCCGGTAATGGAAAAATAATCGCCAACTGTACTCAGAAACTGAAATGTCAGATCGACGTGCACAAACATGTAGGGATATTTTGCCCAGTCCAACAATCCGGCGCTCTGCGACATCTCGTGCCAGATCATTCCTGTCCTCTTATCCTGATACTTCAAAATGAATTCCAATTCCTCGCGGGCGCGCGCGTAATCGCCTGCCGCCAGCAGACCCTGAATCGCCACCATTCCATCGCCGGCGAAAAACCAGTCGTACTGCGGACGCCGCGCCCGGCGCGATGGACCGTAGCCGGCGACAATCCCGCACCCTAAATTCGGATTGCAAACCCAAGCTTGGTCGAGAGCAATTTCAGACCAGGCCAGCGTCCGATTTACATCCGCATCCGGCGTCTCGATTTGCAAATCGTGGTCCAGCAGGCTTGAGTAATGATCGACCGCTCCTTTCTCCAGCATGGCGCTGTCAGTAAGAAGTTTCTTTGACAACACGTTGAGGTCTTGTTCGTGACTAGCTGCGGCGACAATCACCCGCGCTTTATGATCCTCGCGTACGCGGATGGTGAAGGCTAGCCCCGGCGCTCGGCCGACATGCTTGGAAGTATTTTGAGTGTCGTCGTGCGTCACGATGTCGGGCGATCCAATGCTCGCGCTGAATCGATGGGTCAGTTCCGTAACCCAATAAGCAGACGCGGCGGAACTCCACAGCGTTTCCTGCCCGCCAATGGAAGCAGGCCACATCAAATCCAGCACCGGAGTGAAACGAATTTCGATATCAACCGGGCGTTTACTCTCGACATCGTAAGTGATGATGGCGCCCGGCTCATCGAGTGGAACAAAAAGTTTTTCCTGAACTATAAAGTCGGGCCCGGCATAGACGCGCGTGACGGCTTCGGGACTATAAACAATGCGGCGGAGAATCGTTGCTCCGTCAATCGCGGTGGCTTCGCCAGCTTGCCGGAAGGCTACGCTATACGAACTGAGAATCTGAACCGGATAAGCCCAAACCTCCAGTCCATCGGCCCCGGGATAACTTTGCGAAGCATTTTGCCCATAGCCAAAAATAGCCGCGCGCCGGCCGTGGACTGAAACGAATCGTCGCGGTCCGGTGGAACCGGTACTCCACGCTAGCTTGCTCAGATCGGCACCGCGGGAATGATCTTGTGCGCCGAGAATACGTGCGCACGCCGTCAGCACAAAAGTGCAAACAAACATGCGAAGTAAGATCTGAACGAGAGATACTTCCACCAGAGGCGCTCTGCTCCCATGATGTGAACGGACTCTCTTATCTTGCGACATGGCGGGTTGTGACATCGCGCTCTCGACGTTTCTACGTCACACGCAGGTAAGTCGAATATTGTTCTTCATCGATAGCAATGTAGGGCAATAACTTCACTGCCCCGCCAGCGGAGGTCGTCTGCCATTCCTGTTTTCCGGTCTGTGTCGCGGCCATCAGTTGAGCGCGCGTCATTGACGGTGCACTCGTATTTATTATTGGGAACAACACCAGCGGGCCGCACAATAACGCTACCGTGTCGGGATGCTGCGGATCGATCGGATACAGACGCATTTGTCGTGGCAGACGCAGATCGACGCGATCACCGTTTCGCCATTGACGCGAGATGGTTGAGAAGGTGCCCGGCACAGGCGATTCGGCCCATCGTTTGCCATTCACTTCCAAGCTCGCATTCTCCGCCCACTCTGGAATGCGGAGATTCAGCGCAAACTCTTTGGCCTGCGAAGTTTTCACTTCCAACGCAACCGAGTCTTCAAAGGGATAATTGCCGCTTTGGCTAAGTGAAATATTCGCCCCCTCCAGCATCCATTGCACGCTCGAAGGCAAATAAAGATTTACGTACGCGCCGCGCGGACCGTGAAAGTAAGTGTTGATTCGATAATCGGCTGCGACTTGCGGCAGCGTGCCCGAACAGCAGGGAAAGCCGTGGTTCGAATAAACTTTCTTGCCTGCGAAGTTGTAATCCGAGTAATAAAAAGCCCGGCCATCCGTGTGCATCGGCTTCGCGCCCAGTACCGTGTTGTACATAACGCGTTCCATGCTATCTCCATAGCGTGAATCGCGGGTGACCCGCAAAAGATAGCGCGTCACCTTGAAGTGAGCGTAGGAGCCGCAGGGCGTTTCAAAACTGTTGTGCGTTTTTGTGAGGCTGGCATTCACCTCCACGCTATCGGGAGCCTTCAACATTTCATCCGGCCCCCAGCCGCCGGTTGCGAAACTCTGTGCGGTCACCATTGCAAATGCATTCTTCGTGGCCCGCAAATATTTTTCGT
>PLBX01000094.1 GCA_003135495.1 Acidobacteriaceae bacterium
TGCATCCTCTGCTACAAGTGCGTGGAGGCCTGCGGCGTGGACCACCAGAACACGTTTGCGATCGCGGTCGCCGGACGCGGCTTCGAGGCGCGCATCTCCACCGAGTTCGATGTGACGCTCCCGGAGTCGGCGTGCGTCTACTGCGGTAACTGCATCGGCGTATGCCCCACGGGCGCGCTGATGTTCAAGGTCGAATATGACATGCGCCAGGCCGGCACCTGGAACGAAAGCCGCCAGACCCAGACTGACACCATCTGCCCTTATTGCGGCGTAGGCTGCGACCTCACCGTGCATCAGCAGGAAGGCCAGATCGTGGGCGTGACCTCGCCAGTCGACCACAGTGTGACTCATGGCAATCTTTGCATCAAAGGGCGGTTCGGCTGGCAGTTTGTGCAGATTCAACCAGTCGATCCGGATGGAAAATAATTCCGGCCGCAAGTGCCTGAGTGAAAGGCCATGATAGATTCCGTGATCAAGATTGTGCTTGAATGTCCTTCGCCAAACTGATAACTTTTTTCGGCACGTTCCTCGGCTCGATCAGAGAGCCGCACAACTTTTATGCAACTCAGAAACTCTATTATCCCTATCATTTTGGCGGCGGGCTTGGCAGGGTCTGCCGGTCAGGCCTCGGCCAAAGTATTGCGGGTCTGCGCCGATCCAGACTACCTTCCCTACTCCAACAGTGCTGGTGAAGGTTTCGAAAACAAGATTGCGGTGGCCGTGGCCAAGGCGCTCGGCGCGACCGTGGAATACACCTCGGCAAGCTATCGCGGACGCGGGGGCTTCCCGCAGTTCCTGGCCACCACGCTCGACGCAAATAAGTGCGACGTGGTAATGAACATTCCCTACGGCAGCCGGGGAGAGCTAACCACGCGGCCCTACTACATCTCGTCCTATGTTTTTGTGTTCAAGAAATCCAAGAAGTTCAACGTTACCAGAATGGACTCGCCCATCCTGAAAAAGATCAAGGTGGGTTTTGAGCGGGACACTCCGGTCGAAGATGGTATGAAGATGCGCGGCATGATCCCTGGAGCCGTGGCTTTTGACGTAGGCGACGATAGCAGCGAGTCTCCGGCCGCCATGCTGAAAGCGTTAGAGAGTGGGCAGGTGGATGTCATGATTACATGGGAGCCGGCCATTAGCGGCTTCCTGCGCGATTACAAGGATTTGGAAGTGGTGATGGTTCCGAATGAGCGCGCCATGGGAGCACCGGAGCAATATACGTTCCCAATGGCCATGGGAGTTCGGGAAGGCGATGAAGCGCTGAAGAAGCAGCTTGACGAGATCATCGCGAGCCATCAAGCGGAACTTACCGCTATTTTGAACCAGAATGGCGTGCGTTTGTACACTCCAGAATCGCCTAACTCGCCCTAACGCGCGCGTAGGGACCAACCACGGAGGTAAAACGGACCATTTGACGGCAATGTCAAATGGTCCGTTACACTTTGTCGGCTTGGAAGAATGTTCCGCGTTAGAGCCGCTTAATCCGTCTCGGATGGCGGCCGGCCGACTGGTACCAGATCGAGGCTTCGTCCCTTGACATACTCATAGACCTGCTTCACTTCCTTCGCACTGAGAAAACCGGCCCAGCTGGGCATGCCCTTCTCCGGGCGACCCGCCATGGCCATGCTGAAAAATTGCTGCTCCGTCATGCCCGCGTTGAGCGAGTGGCGCAAATCGGGAGCGATCTCGCTTCCGGTCACATCCTGCCCATGGCAGCGAAAGCAGTATGAGTTGAACATCTCATAGCCACTGAAGACATCCTTGGTCACTCTTTGATTTTTGTCCTTGCCCTCGTCCTCGACAAAAACAGGGAAGTCGGATTTTACTGTCGTGCCGTTTGCCAAAGTGTAGGCGTACATTTTGGACGCGGCTTTGGGTTGCGCCGAATCTCCAGCTGCCGCTGCGGATTTCTTCGCTGGCGGGGCTCCCTGAGACAGTATCCACGTCACCATCTGCCTGAGCTGCGTGTTGGTCAGCGCGGGATGAGGCTTCATGGGCACTTGTCCCCAGTCGCCGTAACCTCCTTGCTTGATTTTTTGCGATAGCTTCTGCACGGCATTGGGCTTCCCGCGATATTTTTTCGCCACATCGCGATAGGCAGGGCCCACCACCCTCACGTCTACCGCATGGCAGGAGGCGCAATCATTGGCTTTTATCAGCTTTTCTCCAGGCGATTCCTGGGAACTGGCCTTTTCGGCGGATGCCGCGACCCCAGTCCAAGCAACGCCCGGGAGGATTGCCAACGTGAGCACTAGGATTGCAGAAAAAATGACAACTTGAAAAATTCCACCTTCCCGGGTCAATGTTTCCTTTCACTTCGGCTCGAATAACCTGCTATCGAGTTCCTAATTCCCTAACGATATCCTTTATTACTCAAGCGAGAAGACGACCAACGTTCCTCCCAGGTTGGTGTAGTCGGAAAGGGTGTGGGTCAGGCCGACTGCGCCCAGTCCCTCAGACCCCTTGGTGAGCCCTTCTGCCAACCCAATGGCTGCCCAGCCACCTACCCCGGTCAGCACGGCAACGTACTGCTTGCCGTCGTGCATGTAGGTCATAGGATTGCCGATAATGCCCGAGGGCGCGTGGAATTTGTACAGTACTTTCCCGGACGACTCATCGACCGCCCGGAACCAGCCGTCCAGCGTGCCAGCAAAAAGCACGCCGCCATCGGTGGTCAGCGGGCCGCTGTAATCCTGGAACATATCATTGATGACCCATTTGGTCTCGCCCGACACCGCGTCAAAGGCAAAAAGCCGCCCCCGGACATCGCCGTGATCGGCCGGGAACATGTTCAGAATCGCTCCCACATACGGGAAGCCACCCTTGTACTTCACGCTGAATGCCTGGTAGTCCATGCAGATGTGGTTGCTGGCCACGTAAAAAAGTTTGGTGTTGGGATCGTACGAGACCGGTTGGTGGTTCTTGGCGCCCATAGCGGCCGGGCAGATGTCTTTTACGTTGACATCGGACTTGGTCATCTTCGCTGGATCCAGAACCGGGCGGCCCGTCTTCAGATCAACCTCCGAGGCCCAGTTGGTGGAGGGATCAAATTTGTTGGCCCGCAGCAGCTTCCCATTCCGCCGGTCGAGCACGTAGGCAAAACCGTTGCGATCAAAATGAGTAAGAGTCGGGACGGTTTGGCCATCAACGGCACTATCCGTAAGGACGCTCTCATTAACGCCGTCGTAATCCCAGGCATCGTGAGGAGTCATCTGATAGGCCCACGCCGCCACTCCCGTGTCGGGATTGCGGGCAATAAGAGTGGTGGACCATTTGTTGTCCCCCGGTCGCTGTGTGGGATTCCACGTACCCGGATTGCCGGTTCCGTAGTAAACAAGGTTGAGGGTGGGATCGTAGGAGTACCATCCCCACGTCGTGCCGCCGCCCAGCTTCCATTCATCCCCCTGCCACGTCTTGACGCTGGAATCCTTACCTACCAGCGCCTGGGTCGCGCCATCAATCGTTTTCGCACCGTCGAACTTAATATCCTCGTCGGACCCGACGCTGTAGGCGCGCCACGCCATCTTGCCAGTAGTTAGATCGTAGGCGGTGAGGAAGCCCCGGACACCGAACTCTCCGCCAGAGATGCCGACGATGACTTTGTCATGCACCACCAGCGGAGCCATGGTCATGGTTTGCCCCTGCTCGGGATCGCCATTCTGAACCTTCCAAATAACCTGGCCGGTCTTGGCATCGAGAGCGTACACGTGCGTGTCCAGCGTGATGGCAAGAATTTTTCCGTCCGCATAGGAGAGACCGCGGTTGACCACATCGCAGCAGGCAACCGAGGGCGCAAACTTGTCCTGCTCCGGAGCGAACTTCCACGCCATCCGTCCAATGTTGTCCAGATCAACAGCATAAATAAAGTTCGGGTACGAACTCTCGAAGTACATCATGTTGCCAACGACGAGGGGCTGGCCTTCCTGCCCCCGCAGCGTGCCCGTGGACATGGTCCAGGCCACTTTTAGTTTTGCGGCGTTATCCACCGTGATCTGACTCAGCTTGCTGTGGCGGGTGCCATGATAGTTGCCCAGTGGAATGACCCACTGATTGGGATCCTGGGACAGAGTGTCAGGTCCGTCCGCCCAAGCGATAGTAGAAATAGCCGCCATGGACGCAAAGAGTGCAACGGTCAGGCAAAAGCAGTTTCTCATCCATTTCATGTTGAAATCCTCCACACGAATTTCTCTCCCCGTGTTCTGAAAACCAATATGCAACCGAGAACTCACAGCGCTTGCCGTGATGAAATACGGACGCAAAAATGCTCTAGAACGCCGCCGCACCGGCTTCGGCGACAGCGTGGTCCTGATCGCCAGAGCCTCCGCTCACCCCGATGGAGCCCACCACCTTGCCGCCACGCTTCAGCGGGATACCACCGGCGAAGATCATAATCTTGCCGTTGTTCGAGGCATGGATACCGAAAAACTGCCCGCCTGACTGCGAGTGAGTGGCGAGATCCTTGGTGGCGATGTCGAAAGCCCGCGAGGTGTAGGCCTTCTTGATGGAGATGTCGATGCTGCCCAGCCATGCGCCATCCATGCGGACATGCGATACCAAGTTGCCGCCTTCGTCAGCCACGGCGATATTCATGGGTTGACCGATATCCTTAGATTTCTTTTCTGCTGCCGCGATTACACGGCGCGCGTCTTCCAGAGTCATGATCGATTCCTTTCGGGATTGGATTAATTAACAAGACTGCAGCGTACTTTCTCAATACAACAACAAAACCCAGCGGAACGTTTCGCATGCAATCGGGAAGAGCCCACACCCCCAAGAAAAAGGGGCGTGGGGCTCTCGAGATCCCGGTTACGCCGCGATCGAACCGTGCGGGTCCAGCACAAACTTCTTCGCGGCTCCTTTGTCGAAGTCCTTGTAACCTTGAACCGCCTCTTCCAGCTTTACGACGGTGACGTTGACGGCCTTGGCGATTTTGATCTTGTCGTGCAGGATGGCCATCATCAACTGCCGGTTGTACTTCAGCACGGGACATTGGCCGGTGGTGAAGACGTGCGATTTCGCCCATCCCAGGCCGATGCGGATGCTGAGATTTCCATGCTGGGCAGCCTTGTCCACTCCACCGGGATCGTCGGTTACATAGAGACCGGGGATGCCGAGAGCGCCGCCCGCGCGACAAATCGTCATTAACGAATTCAGCACGGTGGCGGGAGCTTCCGTTTTTGCATCATGGCCGTGGCCTCGGGCTTCGAAGCCGACGCAATCCACTGCGCAGTCCACCTCTGGAACTTTGAGGATCTGGGCAATCTGATCGCCGACAGAGGCATCCTTGGAGACATCGACGGTCTCGCACCCAAAACTCCTGGCTTGCGCCAGCCGCTCAGGGATGAGGTCGCCTACAATCACGACGGCGGCTCCCAGCAACTGGCACGCGGCCGCGCAGGCGAGCCCAACCGGACCTGCGCCGGCAACGTAGACCGTCGCTCCCGGGCCGACCCCCGCGCTGACTGCGCCGTGATAGCCCGTTGGCAAAATGTCAGAGAGACATGTTAGATCCCTAATCTTCGACATGGCTTGAGCTTTGTTGGGGAACTTCAGCAGGTTAAAGTCGGCGTAAGGAACCATGACATAGTCAGCCTGACCGCCAACCCATCCGCCCATGTCCACATAACCGTAGGCGGCGCCAGGACGAGCCGGGTTTACGTTCAGACAGATGCCGGTGGCGCGCTCCTTACAGTTTCGACACCGGCCGCAGGCAATGTTAAACGGCACAGAAACCAGGTCGCCAACCGCGATGAACTCAACGTCCCTCCCGGATTCGATGACTTCACCAGTGATCTCGTGCCCCAGCACAAGTCCTTTGGGCGCGGTGGTCCGGCCCCGGACCATATGCTGGTCGCTGCCGCAAATGTTAGTGGAAACAATTTTGAGAATGACGCCGTGTTCGCATTTCCGATTCCCAAGTTCCAGCTTCGGAAAATCGATACTCTGAATTTCTACGACGCCGGGGCCCATATAAGCTACCCCACGGTTGCTTGCCATGCGCTTACCCTCCTTGGATTTCGTGCCGCACTCGATGTTTCCCTATGCAGAGAACCGAACAGATAGAAACGATTGGACCCTCAGCTGACGAGAATTCGGTGCCGCCGGTAGACCTGAATGTTGACATGAATGTTGACAAAAATTGTTGATTCCGGTTGCGGGAGAGGATTATACGCGGACTGACCAATCAGTACAAATTATTCGATTGTCGACCGGGGCGGGCAAGCCGGAGACCATTCAAGCCAGAAGTCGGCTGGGAAGTTTCACCACACCGGTCTCGATAAACGATAGATAGATCCCTATCGGGACTGCCCCCAAGCAGAAATGTGGGGATGCGCAGGTCCGTGTGGTCGGCACAGTTTCGATAGGGTCGTTTTGAAGTGAGCGACTAGTGGGTATCGAGTGAGTTTACACGCGTCCCGACAAAAACACAGCGGGTACACGTAGCCGTAGTGGAGATCCGAACCCGAGATGGTTCAGAAGAGGCGTAACTAAAAGCACCATTAGAGAGCAGACAAGCCACAGCTGAGTCCGACGTCCCGGTCAAATTCCTGAGCGTAAGAACCCGCTATTGCGGCAACCGCAATTCCACCACGGGAAACCTGCGGCGGTTCTTAAATTTCTACGCGTATCTGTGCCGTTAGATTTCGGCTGAGGCGTAGGAATTGATCTCGCAGCACAACGAGATTTCCTCGAATTGAGGCTCGATCCATTGCATAAGGCCAGAAACCTACACTCTCTCGCCGCTCTCTGTCAAGGCCGCCGCTTGTGGAAATCCCCATTTTTACGTTTATTTGTGATGTGAGTCATATTCCATTGTTTCTTTTTCGAGGCAGGGCAGCGCATCTTGATGCGACTCTATTTTCATGACATTGGACTTTGGATCGGCGTGGATAAAGTTCGACTCCATTCAGAGAAACAGTAAAAATCTGAACTTCACTGCCTTATACCATCCGCCGACCTTCTGACACTGTTCGTCTTTGATTCGTCCAACCCTCAGCAATCGCCAAGCTGCAGCGCATCGACGGAAGGTGTTTTGGCCGTGGGCCAGCATGCTCTGGCCTTGTCATACAGGCGTAACGGTCGCCGTGATGCGGCCTGCCGCTTTGCACTGTCGTAGGAGGGGGAAGCTAGTTGCGAAAGCGTTCCGTCCAGCCTAGCGTTGACGGGTATATACGACGCTTCGTCAAAACGCTACACCCCCCCGAACCTCTTGGGGAAAAGGTTTGGAGGTCGGTGAGCATTGAAGGTTTAGCTGGATTCGATAGAAATGGAACGGTTAAGTTCGCGCTTGTTTTCCTTACGGCTTCTCCAACGTCGCATCTATGGTAGAGCTTCCACCAACGGTGACTGTCACACATACGCTATTCGCAAATCTGGCGTTCTCGTCCTAAATGGCTTTGGCGTAAAGGCCCTAGTGAATGCAGGTCATCTAGTCCTGCACGACGGTGTAGCGGACGAGCGACGAACTATCCGCCTACCTCGTGTCGGCCACGGGTTGCGCAGACTAATCGTGATTGGAAATGACGGCTTTGTCACGCTTGAGGCTCTACGATGGCTCGCCGACCAGAATGCCGCGTTCATCATGCTTGACCGCCGAGGCAAGGTGCTGGCTATTACGGGCCCTGTCTCTTCGTCCGATGCCAAGCTCCGTAGATCGCAGGCGCTAGCCTTCACCAACGGGACGGCGCTAGGAATTTCAAAGAACCTCATCTTGCAAAAAATTGGTGGTCAGGAAACAGTCGTCCGCGATATGTTGCGCGATACGGCAACTGCGGATGTTATTGCGAGATTCGGAGAAGATATTCTTGGCGCTGAAAGTACCGACGCAGTTCGGCTAATCGAATCCCAAGCTGCGCGCTGGTATTGGAGAAGTTGGAGTAACGTGTCGATACACTGGCCTCGCAAGGACGAGCATCGAGTACCCGAACATTGGAAGCGCTTCGGATCTCGCATCTCACCCCTGACTCAGAGCCCGCGTTTAGCTTCTACTCCACCGAACGCGCTGC
>PLBX01000530.1:0-7373 GCA_003135495.1 Acidobacteriaceae bacterium
GTCATGAATCGCGGAAATTGCAGCGCGTAATCCGATGCCGGCGCCTGCGCGTGCCACACCTGCCAGTAGTGCATATCGCCGTTGTGTTGATTGTCAGGAACCTCGTCAAAATTGGCGCTGGGAGAGCTCGGCCAATAGGGAAGGGGATCGGTATATTGCGCGACCGTGCTTTTGAGGATGTCCGCGAACATAATGATGTAGTCCTGCCAGACGCGATCGCGGGCTTCCGGTGAGATGGATTCCTTAAACTCCTGTCGATTGCCCCAGTGGTACCAGCCGGTTTCAACCTCGTTATTTCCGCACCAGACCACGATGCTGGGATGATCGCGCAGACGCTTGATCTGGTCGATAGCCTCCTGTCGCACATTTTCCTGAAACGCAACGTTGCCAGGAACCATGTCTCCGCCGAAGGCGAATTCTTGCCACACCATAATGCCCAGTTCGTCGCAGATGTCGTAGAAATCGTCGGACTCGTAATAGCCGCCACCCCATTCGCGAACCATGTTCATGTGGGCGTCGCGAGCGTCTTGAAGGATCTTGCGATGGATTTGCGGAGTGACGCGGTTGGGAAAACTGTCGAAGGGAATGACGTCCGCGCCTTTGGAGTAAACTTCGATTCCGTTTACGACGAATTCGAAACTCTTTCCCCACTGATCGGGGATGCGCCGTAACTCGACCGAGCGCAGTCCGGTTTTCGATTCCCCACGGGCCGCGACGTCGCGGCCAATTCGAACTACGGCAGAAAAGCGGTAACGGTTTTGCGGGCCGTATCCCACGGGATACCACAACTTCGGCGCCGCAATGCGAATTGGAAACGAAACGTGATTCATGCCCGCATCGAGCTGCAAAGTCTGAGTTCCATCCGCCGTTTGCGCGCCTGACATTTCATCGTGAACCAGGGCGAGGTTAGCTGTCGTGGGCTTGCTGGCTTCGATGTCTAGCTCTGCCGTGAGACTGGCTACGTCAGAGCCGACTTTCCGCTGGTGAATGTGAAAATTATCGATACGCAACGCATCCCAGGTCTCGAGCCGCACTGGCTGCCAGATGCCTTCGGTCATGAAACGCGGCCCCCAGTCCCAGCCATATTGGTATGGGGCTTTACGCGTGTACGGCGCGGTCGCAATGTTCTCCTCGTTGCCAAAGTTATAGGTCGATATCGAAGGCAAGATGTAAGGCAGCGACTTGACGTAAGGAATCATTTTGGTGATTGCGGAGTGGAAAACAATACGAAGCGTATTCGGACCAGGCTTCAGCAGCGGCTTTGTGGGAATTCGCCAACGGCGGAACATGTTGTCCGCGTTGAGAACTGACTGACCATTAAGGTAGACGTCAGCGAAAGTGTCAAGGCCGTCAAAGACTAAGTCGATGTGTTCGTGGCTGAGAGAGGCCGAATCGACTTGAAACGTGGTTTGATATTCCCAATCAGTCAGACCAATCCACTGCAACCGAAATTCATTGTCTCGATCGAATGGGTCAGGTATCAGATTATTGCGCAACAAATCGGTATGAACCACTCCCGGGACCTGCGCCGGATGCCACTGCTGGACCTCGGGCTTTTCGGTAGTTCCGACCGCGCGAAACTGCCAACCCGCATTCAGGGGTTGAGAAGAAGGTTCGACGGCGGTTGTCGCGGCGGCACACAACGAAGATACCAGTAGCAAAAATAGACCTGCGCTGAGAAGAAAGAATAATTGCGAGCGAGTCGGCATTTTTGGGCTCCTGTTAGTTGTCATAAAGTACCACCGACGTTTCTTACAAAATCGGATGCTATTGGGAGCTGGGGCTCTCTGAACAAAGCGCAGCTCCTCCAGCAATCCCAGCATCGGCGCCATAGTGCGCTTTGAGCAAGGGAATCTCCTGGCAGCGGGAATTAATGCAGTATTTTGAAAGCCAGGCAGAAATTTCGCCGAAGAACGGATTGAGCATCGCCGCTACGCCGCCGCCGATGATGATCACGTCCGGTTCCAATAAATCCACAATGTTGCTCAACCATAGCGATAGCAATTGAACCGTTTCCTGCAGAGTTTGTTTGGCGAGTTCATCGCCCGCGGCATAAGCGTGGCCCACCATTTCACTGGTTACAGCATCGATGTCCCCCTTGGCAAGATGGAGAATGCTGGACTGCGGTCCTTTTCCAGACGCCAACGTAGCGCGCGCCCTCCGGGCAATGGCCGGGCCTGCGGCCAAGATCTCGATACAGCCCGGTTTGCCGCATCCGCAAATAGGCCCGCGATAGTCGACGCTCATGTGCCCGCCTTCGGCGGCGGCGCCAGTCCTGCCATTGTAGATGCGTGCGTCGAACACGATGCCTGTGCCGATTCCGGTACCGAGTCCGGCGTAAAAAATGTGACGATAGCCGCGGCCCGCGCCCCAACACGCTTCCGCTAACGCCGCGGCATTCGCATCATTCTCGACCTTCACCGGAACGCGATAAATTTTTGCGACCTCGGCAGCGAGCGGAAAGTCCCGCCAGCACGGGAGATTGGGAGGATTGATCACCACTCCGGTTGAGGGATCGAGAGGACCCGGAGAACAGATTCCGATTCCTCGAATCAGAGTGCGCGCTTGCCGATCGCCCGCTAATAAAAGGTCAATGGCGGAAGTTACGGCTGCTAGTCCGGCGGCGGCGTTGCCATTGCCCACCATCGCAGTCCGAGTTTGAGACTTAATTTCGCCATTACTATCGACGAGCCCCGCCGCTACCTTGGTGCCGCCGACATCTACACCCACTATGAGTCCGTCGTATGGTTCCGTCATTGCCGGCGTCACGGCCTGCCTGTCGTTTGAATCCTGCAACTTTTTTCGCAGAGTCGGGACAGTATACTCCGTGGTCGCACTCACCTGATCTAGAATCGAAGAATCAAAGATTGCGGAGGAACGGTGTCTATAGAACGGCGTGATGAAGAACGGCGTAATGATTCGTCTGCTAACTTATCCAACATTAAGGCAGTAATTTTAGACTACGGAAAAGTGATCGCCCGGTCGCCTACGGAGGAAGAATTTGGGCGCATGGCGAAAATGTTTAATGTAAGTTTCGAGGCGTTTTTTCAGCTTTGGGAAGACAGCCGGGATATTTATGACCGCAGCGATGTGACTGCGGAACAGTACTGGCGAAAGCTGGCGGCTCACACCAAGACGACTCTCGACGACAAACAAATCGACGCGTTGCGGCGAACTGAGGTTGAAATCTGGTCCCATATAGATCCGGAAATGCTGAATTGGCTGGGCGCATTGCAGGTGGCAGGAATTGAAACCGGCTTGCTTTCCAACATGCCGTGGGATTTAGTGAACCACGTGCGAACCAACTTTGAGTGGATGGAAAATTTTGCGTTTAAAACTTTTTCCGCTGAGGTCAGATTGGTGAAACCGGACGCGGCAATCTACGAACACACGCTTCAGGGCCTTGGAGTGGCGGCGCCCGATGCGCTATTTGTGGATGATCGTGAAAGAAATATCAAGGCTGCGAAGGCCTTGGGCATGCACGCGATTCTCTACCAATCGATTGCCCAATTCAGAGATGAACTAAAACAATTAAATTTTCCCGTTCTGCCTGCTATTTCAGGCGCAGGTAGCCATACGCCACAACATGATTTTCAACTCTAATATTCGTTACGACGAGGTAGCCCCGTAAGGGGAAAACCCTGATCGTACGGTCGGCAGGGTGCAGATGAAATACGCTTTACGATCGGCGGGAAGCGTGTATCATAATTAAATTAACCGCAATTTAACTTGCCATGAAAGCTTGCCTGTGAGCGATAACGTGCAGACTCCGTTTGACAGCGTCGAAAATGCGCATCAGTATGTGCGCCTGCTTGGCGAAGCGATTTCGGAGGCTAAAAGCGAAATAACCACTGATCTGGATGTTGCGGCGAGAAGCAAACTGGAGCGGCGCGTTCAGGCATTGCAGATCGTGCAATTCAAGCTAGAAAAGCTAGAAAAGCATCTCCAGACCAGCAGCCGGCTGCTGAACGACCTCCGCACTCTGCGGCGCCTATTGCTGGAAGAACGCGCGGAACCAGCCCCAGTTGGAAAAAACTCCGCAGCCTAGTCCAATCGTTGCTGTATCCATTCTCAAGCTAGCCTTCGCTTCGTTTGTGCAACTCGAGATCCCTTAGTGCCCTTGGTGGTTAAAGCTTTACCTTCGTGAACCTTAGTGCCCCTTGGTGGTTAAAACTCTCCCTTTGCACAAGAACCAAACTCACGCCCTTAATTTTTCAGCAAACTTCTTCTCCAGCTTCTCGAGTTTTGGCGAGATCACGAACATGCAGTAAGGCTGGCGCGAATTTTCGTTGTAGTAGTTCTGGTGGTAACCCTCAGCCGCGTGAAATTCTTCCGCCGGCTCAACCGCTGTCACAATCGGCTCAGGATAAACTTTGGCCGCCGTCATTTCCGCGATCACATCCTCCGCAATGCGCTGCTGCTCTTCATCGCTATAAAAGATGACGGAACGATATTGCTCGCCAGCATCATTTCCCTGCCGGTTAAGCGTGGTCGGATCATGCACCGCGAAGAAAACGTCAAGCAGCTCGCGATAATTGATCTCGTCAGGATCGAACGTGACGCGCACAACTTCGACATGCCCGGTGTCGCCGTTGCACACCTGCCGGTAAGTCGCCTGGTCAGCGCGCCCGCCCATGTATCCAGACTCGACGTGACTCACGCCGGTCAGACGCTGAAATACAGCTTCGATACACCAGAAGCACCCGCCGCCGAAAGTTGCCGTTTGCTCTTTAGCCATGAGGATTGGATGCCGACGTTCTCAAGAAGTTTCGACACTTTCAATGCCATGCAGCTGGTACTTTTTACTTCCTTTGACCAGGCTTTTACTTCACTGAACTTCAATCGATACAACGTCGCCTTCGCCGTTCTGCCGCTCCCGATAGTTGAGTGCCACGTTCTTGTTTTTCCAATCACAGGAGAATTCGTCAGTGCCTATCAGGATTACATGCTTGCTGTCGCGAATATTTAGCTTTAGAGATCGCCCTCCCGATGTAATGCTGAGCATGGCTTGCGGGGCAGCGGAGCAATCAACTGCCGCTATTTTTCCTTTGATAAAGCGAACCGGAGTGGACGGCGTTGGAGCATCCAACCGGGCGGCGGTTTCGACCGCTTGCTCAGGGACGTCATCAGCATCGCGCTCTGCCGACATAGTTTTCGCCTGCCTTACAATTTGCGGCTGAAAAGACATGGCTTGTTGTTTAACGATATCGAGTTGGGCTAAGGCAGAGTTGGCATGGTTGACTACTTCCGGATTTGCGCTAAGAGAAAGGTTGCGAAGCAATGCAATCGCCTCGTTAACCTTTTGATTCACTACGTATATATTGGCCAGATTGAATTGATAGACTTCGTTTCGCGGAGACAGTTCGACAGCTTTCTTCATGGTCGCGAGACCTTTTTCGGGCTCCCCAGAAAACGCCTGCGCATAGCCTAGGAGCGAGTATGCGTCGGCGAGTTTGGGGTCAAGCGCAATGGCGGTCTCCAATTCTTTCTTAATCTCATCCGATTTCTGGCCCGCGCCGGAACGATTAAGCAAAAGAGCATTGTAATAATGGATACGCGGGTCTTTACTGTTGCGACCAGAGGCCTGCTGAAAATATTGCCGCGCGTGATCCCAATCCTGGCGCCGTAGATACGCGTAGCCCATTCCCCGCAGGGCCGCTTCGTTGTTGGGGTCAAGTTGAAGTACTTCTTGAAACTCGCTTTGCGCTCGGTCGTGGTGATCGAGGGAGTGGGCATCAATATCGGCCAGCACGGCGTGGGCATCCGCCAAACTTACGGGGACCTCAATAAAGTTGGAAGCGACGATACCCGATGGAGTTGGGATTGGGTAATACTTGAAGCGGCCACTTTGCAAATAATTACGCAGAGTTTTGTCGAACTGTTCTGGGCTCATCGCAAACGCTTGCTGCATAGCCTGTTCGACTGGTTTCTTTTTATTTATCGAGGCATCGAAATAATCTCCCACTTTGAGCATGAATTCATTGTCATAAATGTAGTGAACTAAAAGCCCAGACTCAGCGTAAAACACGTTCCGATGACTTCCGCTCTCGTTGTAGGTTTTGGAATACTGCCGCACGCGAAATAAGTCCGCGACTCGCATCATTCCCATCTGCTGCAGAATGCGGTAGGTATCCTCTGGAATTTTGCCCACACGGGCTTCTTTGTTATCAACCTCGATGCTGGCAAAATATTCGGCGAACCCCTCCTCGAACCAAGGGTCCGTGCGTACCGAGAGATTTCCGTTCATCAACTGATGGGCATACTCGTGAAAAACCACCGACCAGGGATTGTCGACCGACATGTCGAGCATGATGAAACATCGATCATCGCCACCCTGGAATAAGCCTGCCATTTCAGTTGGCTTGCCATTAAAGATTGGGGCCACTTGACGCATTTCCTTGCTGTTTCGGAAGGCTACGATTTGCATAGGGACGGAAAGATTGACATTAGCTTTGGTCATGAGAGCGCCGAAGACGGCACGCATCTGCTCGAAGTGGAGTGCGACCTCGCGGCCGCGCTTGCCGCCCGCATCAGTGATCACTGAAAAGTTTGGCGACCGTACTTCTACCCACTGCGGGTCGCCGGCGAAACTCCGACGCGAACATATACTGAGGATGACCAGCAGCAGATACATCTTGTGGAATCGCATCACTGCCTCCGAGCGCAGTTAAAAGACTCGGAATATTACCCCATAACGGTGTTCGGTAGGAATGATTATTTGATAAGTTGGCGGTAATCGGGAGTTACATCTAGCGTAACAAGAGTGCAGTGACTTACACCGACACAGTAAACGAAGTTTCCGTCCTCGTAACTGGCCGGTAGAGCGTATCGCGCTCAATCGGCTCCCGCCCCGCTTCCGTGATCAACCGCACCAAGTCGTGCCGCCGCAAACCCTGCGGTGTAGTTGCCCCCGCATCGTGATAAATCTTTTCTTCGACCACCGTCCCGTCGATATCATCGGCTCCAAAGCGCAGCGAAATCTGCGCGATTTTCGGCGTCATCATCTGCCAGTAAGACTTGATGTGCGGAAAATTATCGAGCACCAGCCGGCTGACCGCAATCTGCTTAATATCAAGCATTCCTGTAGTAGTAAAAAGATGCTGCAAAGGCGTATTCGCCGGATGGAACGCCAGCGGAATAAAAGTTTGAAACCCGCCAGTTTCATCCTGCAGAGCGCGCAATTTGAGCAGATGATCGACGCGGTCTTCATCATTCTCGATGTGCCCATAGAGCATCGTCGCATTCGATTTCAACCCAATCTCATGGGCCAGCCGCGCCGTATCCAGCCATTGATCGCCATCAATCTTGTGATCGCAAATAATGTGCCGCACCCGGTCAGCAAAAATTTCAGCGCCGCCGCCCGGCAGCGAATC
>PLBX01000530.1:7416-8189 GCA_003135495.1 Acidobacteriaceae bacterium
GGATGCAATCCGCCCACAATGTGAAACTCAGTGACCGCTTCGGTGTAGCCTGAAGCGGCCGTCTGGAACGCTTCTTCAAGCGCCATAGTGTAAGCGCCCGGAGTATCTTTCTTCCGTCCAAAAGCACACAACCGGCAAGCCGCCACGCAGACATTCGTGGGATTAATATGCCGGTTGACGTTGAAGTAAGCCTTGTCCCTATGCATGCGCTCACGAACCCAGTTGGCCAACCAGCCCGCGGCAAGAATGTCGCCAGTGCCGTAGAGGGCAAGCGCATCGGCCTCGTTCAGCCGTTCGCCAGCCAGGACTTTATCTTTGATCGGGAGCAGGCGCGGGTCGTCGGTTTGAAATGGGTGCGCGTTCGGCATCAGTTTCTCGGTATCAGTTTCTATGATAACCCAGCCCGCCGACGATCTCTAAAAAGTTGTCATCCTGAGCGCAGCATGGACTTCACGAAGTGAAGCCCNNAAGTCGAAGGACCCCTACCCCCTACCAATGGCCAAAGACGCGTCAGCGAGTTTTCCTCATTCCAGGCGCTGTGAAAAGTGAGCGCGCCTAGTCCACTACGCGCTCCGGCAGGAGCAGTGCGCCAGAACCGGCAGAGTGAAGCGTAGCAGTTTCCGCCACTACGCTCTGCGAGAAATCGGAATCGTCGAAATCGAATCGGAGTGGACAGCCACAGATCGCGAAGAAAAAAACCGCGAGGGACCAGCCCGAGTGTTCCGCTACCCAGGCACCAGCTTCAAAATTCATCCTCCGACGTAGTAGCTCGG
>PLBX01000333.1 GCA_003135495.1 Acidobacteriaceae bacterium
TCGCGATGCGTATGCAACCTGCTTCCAACCCCCGCCCACTTCCAGCGGGTTCAGCAACTTTGATGCAAGAAAACCAAAATAGGCAGAATCGCCCCAAGGCGCCGGAACTAAATTTGTTTCCCCATTCCGGATAAAGGTTGGACGGAGCCTCTCGCCGAGATTAAAACCTATCGATCGAGAGCCATTATTCCAGCCTGATTATTCGCTACAGCCGCCAGTCAACCGGAGAGTCTAGCCCCCGGATAAGCTGAAGATCACGTCTACCTGCGTTTCCACGGCCACCGGCTCGCCATTGAGCAAGTAAGGCTTATAGCGCCATTGCTTCACCGCTTCAATCGCTGCGGGAGCCAGCATCGGGTGCCCACTTAACAATTGCAAATTCTGAATGGTGCCGTCTTTACTGATCTCTGCCTGCAACAGCACATGCCCTTGAATACGAGCCGCTTTGGCCAACGGCGGATAATTCGGCTGCACCTTCCGAATTAAAAGTCCNNGACACGCGCACGCGCTGCGGAGTAGCGACTTTAGGAACGGCAACCGGTGTCGAACTCAGAATGCCGCCTATCACGCCACCGGTCGAGCCACCAGGGATGCCGCCCGGAACTCCACCCGGAACACCGCCCGATCCCAGATCCGGCGGCATTTCTTCTTCCTTAATCATCTGAACTTTTTGCGGAATCTTGGTCGGAGTGCGGAGCTGGCCATTGATCACNNCGGAGGTGGCGGCGGCGGCGGTGGCGGTGGCGGCGCTACCAGGAAAGTCATTAGCTGCGTCTTCGGTAGCGCGTCAGTATAAATTAGGGGAATCAGAATCAGGACCCCGATGAGCCCCACCTGCAGCAGGAACGACAGGACGGTTGTGCTCATCCGCTTGGTCTTCAGTCTATTGCCAGACTCAATCAGGCTGTCTTCAAACATGGGCTTCTCCTACACCAGACCCTACGTGAACTTAGACACCGGTACCATCCCGTTTGCTCCCTATCTTTAGAAACTCTACATCTTATGAGCTTCTTGAACCCTGCCTCTGTGGGCAGGTCAATGATTTCGCGACAAATAGCCGGATTAGGCTTTTACCTTTTCCTTGGGCTGAGACGCATTGCCGGTTCGCACCGGCATGGCTAGCGGCCTTTTGCCGCGTCCGGCACGCCACTCCTGATAAGCCACTAGAATTGGAGCGGCGATCGCAATCGAAGAATAAGTCCCGATCAGAATGCCAATAACCAGGGCGAAGCTGAAAGCGTGCAGCACCTCGCCGCCAAAAAGAAACAGAGCAAGCACGGTAAGGAAAGTCAGGCCCGCTGTCAAGATGGTTCGACTCAAAGTCTGATTGATGCTCTTATTTACGATGTCCGCCAGATTTTCCCGGCGAAGCAATTTAATGTTCTCGCGAATTCGGTCAAATACCACAATCGTGTCGTTGTTCGAATATCCAATCAATGTCAGGATGGCGGCGATAACGGTCAACGATATTTCCCAATTCAACAACGAGAACGCGCCGACCGTAATTAGTGTGTCGTGGAACACAGTGAGCACCGCGGCCACACCGTAAATCCATTCGAAGCGGAGCCCGAGATAGATCAGCATTCCGGCCAGCGAGTACAACGTCGCAAGAATCGCCTGCTTGCGCAGCTGTTGTCCAACTTGCGGCCCCACGATTTCGACGTTGCGAATGCCAAAATCTGAAACGAAATAATTTTCCTGAAGAGATGCGACCACCGCGGGATCGGCAGCGGTTTTGAGCTCGTCAATCGAACTCAGCACGCCGCCATTCGTCTTGTCCCGATAATCAACGATCGACTGCGCGATCGCAGTGTAGCGCGCATTGGCGTCTGAACTTGAGCCAAGATGCAGTGGGTCTTTCTCTAAAAGATAATTCTTGATCGCCAACGAACTGGAGTTATTCAGATCCTGCTTGCCCGGCGTGGCATGACTTTCGAGCGACTGAAGAATCTGGTTCTTGCCTTTGTCCAGCGCCTGTTCGCTAGTCTCCTGAATATCGAGGGCGATCAACACTTCGTTGTTCGCAGCTTGTCCATAGCGCTGCACTCGGGCATTCTTCAACCCGGCGCGTTCGATTTCATCATGGATCGCCGAGGGATCAGGCGTATGCGCGTACTTGACGTAGACGAGCGTGCCGCCGCGGAAGTCAACGCCCAGCGGAATGCCATGCCAGAACGCCATGGAAAGCACTCCCGCCACGCTAAAGATTAGCGAGAACGTCAGGAAATACCACTTCTTCCCAAGAAAATCGATATTTGTATTTCGAAAAAATTCCACGCTGCTACAGTCCCTTCAAAATCTGTCCTAGATACTCAACGCTTCGCCGCGCTGCTTCCTGCTCAACACCCAATCAAAAATCATGCGCGAGACAAACACCGCTGTAAACAGATTCGCCAACAAACCAAACACCAGCGTCGTCGCAAATCCCTTTACCGGCCCGGTCCCAAAGATGAACAGAATCGCCGCCGAAACAATCGTCGTAACGTGCGTATCGACAATCGTTATCCAGGCATGGCTGAAGCCCTGTTCCACGGCCGATGGCGGCGTCTTGCCGTTCCTCAGCTCTTCCCGGATGCGCTCAAAAATCAGCACGTTCGAATCGACGCCCATGCCAACCGTGAGAATTACGCCAGCAATTCCCGGCAGCGTAAGCACCGCGCCGAAATAACCCATAAACCCAAGCAGGATGACAAGATTCAGAATGAGTGCAATATCCGCATTAACACCGGCCCACCGGTAGTAGATCAGCATAAAGATGAGAACCGCCAGCATTCCCACCATAGCCGCCCGCACTCCAGAACGAATCGAATCGGCACCGAGTGAAGGTCCAACCGTCCGTTCTTCAAGATATTTAATCCCCGCCGGCAATGCGCCCGAACGCAACGTCATCGACAGATCCTGCGTCTCCTGCTGGGTGAATCGACCGTTGATGACGCCGTTGTCGCTGATCGCTTCTTTAATAACAGCAACTTCCTGCACCCGGTTGTCGAGAATTACAGCCAGGTTGTCGCCAACGTGCGAGGAAGTGAAGGAGTGAAACTTGCGCCCGCCCTCGCCGGTCAGAATAAACTTAACCGCCGGTTGGCCATTCTCGTCCGTGCTCGCCTGCGCATCCCGCAGATCGCGACCCGTAACCGCTGAAGCACGCGAAATCAAGTACCACTGCTCGCCGTTGTCCGCGTTCCGCGATCCAATGCTCTTCCCCTGCATCAGCACCGCATCCGACGGCAGCACGCCACCCTTATCCTGTAAAGCAGCCTGCTCGCTCGGATACGGCCCGCCCAGCGACTGCTTGATCTCAAGCATCGCCGTCGACTGCATGATCTCTTTCACGCG
>PLBX01000073.1 GCA_003135495.1 Acidobacteriaceae bacterium
GTTTGGACCATGCTCGTTGAAGCGTGTATCGGCCTCGCTCGTGGTGAGTCCTGTAACTCGGGTTTTGAGAGACGACAGGCTCTCACCGGGTTTCAGAGACGAGGCAGTGAGAAGGATCGGGGCAACCCGAACGGCGCGCGGATGCCGGCGCAGAGCGGTAAAGATGCCCTTCGGGATCCCGATGGAGGATCCCATCCTTGCGAGACGAGCGAGACGACGTGCTGCGCGAGTCATTCCATGCTCCTGTCAATACACACCTTAGTGGGCGTGAGTGCGAAGGTCGTCATCTACATGCGATCCTTGACAATGATCCAGACGGTTCCGATAGAAGCAGCACGAAGATGACAGATCCCCGTCCAACATCATGTCTAACCATGTTTCATCTCACAGTTCGGAGTTGTTACGTCAAAGCACGCTCGTTTCTCGCAAGGTCGGTGGTAATGACCATGCAAGAAGGAGCCATTATGTAGGCGGGGAGATTACAGAAACGTTACGGGTCCCCATTCANNTTAGGCGGGGAGCTTACAGAAAGGTTACAGGTCCCCACTCGCTCTACTTTCATCCTGCAGAAGTGAGTGGGGATTCGGGCGGAAAACGCCTTGTCCTACGCAGCTCGTTCGTTGCAGGCTTCCGGGGATTCGCTACTACCCGGAGGATCTGGTAAAGCTCGCAAGCACCACCAGCTCGACTTCCACTTCGGCATGGGATTAACGGCGTCGGCAGTGAACCATTTCATTGGCATCGCCTACTCATTTCGATTTCCGGTGCTCCGCCGCTAGTTATGGAATCGTTCAACTGTGTTTCGCCGCTCTGTTCTCGGACTCTCCCTCTTTTTGTTTTTCGATGCATGTCACATGACGACCACTATCTCTACGTCGCCTTTCCTACGCAGTACGTTCACGCTGACGTCCTGCTCGTGCCGAACCAATGCCAGATCCACAGTTGTGCCTGCAACCTGGAGGTTGAGAATTCGTGCCTCATTCAGGAACGGCGGGAGCGAAGGGCGAACAAAGGAAATTTTGGAGTCGATACCGCTAATCTTCAGCCCTAGGCACGCTTGAAAAAGCAGGAACGCCGAGGCGGCAGACCACGCTTGCGGGGCGCAAGCCACCGGGTAGAGAACGGGGCCCTCTCCTTCGTCTCGAGGGAAGCCGCAAAACAGTTCGGGAACCCTGTGCAGGTCGAAATACATTGCCGCGTCAAACATCCCTGTGAAAACTCGCGCCGCTTCTTCCGCCATGCCATAGTGTGACAATCCCAAGGCAATCAGGGCATTGTCGTGCGGCCAAACGCCCCCGTTGTGATAACCCATGGGGTTATAGCGGGCTTCCGTGGTGGCCAACGAGCGAATGCCCCACCCGGAAAATGATTCGGAAGCCAGCAGTATCTGAGCCACACGCCGGGCGTGCTCCGGAAGAGCAATGCCGGAAAAAAGGCACTGCCCGGCATTAGATGTCAGCACTCGGCAAGGACGCTTGTCACCATCCAAAGCCAAGGCATATGTAGACAACTCGTCGCACCAGAATGCGCTTCCGAAGCGCTCTTGCAGCAGTTCNNGCCTTCGAAGCGCTCTTGCAGCAGTTCCGCTCGCGATTTGTAGGTTGCGGACTGCTCAATCCGGCCGAGGACTGCGGCCAGACTTGCGCCCGTTCGCCATGCTGCGTAGGCGTACCCCTGCACTTCACACAATGCGATCGGGCCACGAGCAGGTGAGCCGTCTGCATGAAAAATGGCATCATCGGAATCTTTCCACCCCTGATGCACCAACCCCTCGGCGCACTGTCGACTGTACTCGAGGAACCCATCACCATCACGGTCGCCGTACCGCTGCATCCAGGCCAGTGCTGCTTCTAGGTTCGGCCAAATCTCTTCAATGAATTTCCGGTCGGCGGTTCTCTCGTAATATGCTCCGGCCAATTGAACAAAAAGAGGTGTCGCATCAATACTGCCGTAATAGCGCGCAAAAGGCATCTCCCGCAGCGCCGCCATCTCGCCGTTGCGCGTCTCGTGGAGAATCTTGCCGGGTTCAGCGTCCTGCTCAGGGATGACCTCCGTCGCCTGGGTTGACGCCAGATAGGCCAATACACCCCGCGCTAGGCTTGGCTGAAGCCACAGGCATTCGAGCGCAGTGATGATGCCGTCACGGCCGAAAGGAGTGTTGAACCAGGGCACACCGGCATATGGATACGGGCCCGTCGGCAGCATCGTCGTCATCATGCTGAGGTCCGAGGCTGCCCGCTTGACCCAGGCATGGAATTGCCCATTCGACGCCTCAATGCGGCAGACTTGCGCCTTCTGAGCTTCGAGAGTTACTTTGGCCGCAGCCCTCGCCTGATCGAAAAGCAAAAGCGGGCTTGACCCACTGCTTGACCCGGACTTCCCGTCGCATGCGATAGCCAGGTAAAACACCGCCGATTGCCGTGGTAACAACTCGACATTGAACGTGGCGCGAGCGGCGTCGAGCAGCGTAGGCCGGGGCGTGAAGTGCAACAGCGTTCGGCGGACAACGTCGTCCAGACCCCGATAGCGCAAAGCCACACGGCCGTCTCTTACCTCCGGCTCCAGATCATCGCCACGGGCTTTCCTCGTGAGTCCGCGAACCGAATAGATATCAGCGAAATCCGCCGCGAATTGCATTGTGACGGTAACATTGGCAGGTTGGATCCCGTGGTTCTCGATCTGCAGTTCCTGGTGGCAAACGCCCTGCCACAGAAATTTCTTCAACCCAAGGTGCAGCGAGCCAAGCGGCAGGTACACGCGATCTTCCCGGCAAAGATCGGGGTTGGTGAGTGCGACCGTTAGTTGGTCGTTATCATCCCCGATCGTAGAGCTCAGAAAGAATGGTCTGGCGCCCTCCAACTGCAGCATCAGGCGAGAGAGAAATCGCGTCCCGTCGTGGTAGAGACCTTGCTCCCCGCTTTTCCCCGGACGAATATCGCCGTACTGATCAAAGAGCGCAAACGTATCGCCGTGCTTCAGGACTCGAATGGGCTCGTCAGTGAGACTCGAGTCGGCAAGAATGTGGTGGGCATCCTCCGGGCGGCTGCGCGCGGAAGAATCCTGATCTTCCGGCTGCTTCCTTATGAGACGTGGGAGAGTGTCGGCCATGCGGTCATCACCTCGTCGGAAGTTGCGTGAGGCGAAATGCAACGAGAAGAGGCTGCCTTCCCGATCAGCCGCGAATACACTTCCAAATAATCATGTGCCATACGCGTCGCATCGAACCGTTGTTCGAAGGCTCGCCGGCAAGCGCCGCGGTCGAGACGCGCAACGTCGCTTACAGCTTTAACCGCTTCGTCAACAGTGTCCACTACGAACCCGGTGACTCCATCGGAAAGGATCTCCGGCACTGAGCCGTTATTCCAGGCGATGACCGGGGTACCGCACGCCAGTGACTCGATCATCACAAGACCGAAGGGCTCCGGCCAATCGATGGGAAATAGAAACGCGTAAGCGTTGCCCATCAACTCATCTTTGTCCTTGCCGCCGACTTCGCCAATGAACTCGACGAACGATCTTGACTCCCGGAATAGCGGCTCAATCGAGCTTTGGTAATAGCTCCGATCCTCGTCGTAGATCTTCGCTGCTACTTTGAGTTGTCGCCCTGCCCTACGCGCGATCTCGATCGCGCGATCCAGCCGCTTTTCGGGCGAGATGCGGCCGACGAACAGGAGGTAATCTCCCGCTTGCTGCCGGAATGTGTGGAGGTGTAGTGGCAAGCCGTGATGAACCGTTGCCTGCCAATTGGCTTCGG
>PLBX01000204.1 GCA_003135495.1 Acidobacteriaceae bacterium
GAGCGGTCGCCGGAGCCGACCATCTGCTTGCGTTCTTTGGCCAGGGCGTCAGCCTGCTTTTGCATTTCCACTTCGTAAAGACGCGAGCGCAGAACGCGCATTCCTTTTTCGCGGTTCTTGATCTGCGATTTTTCGTCCTGGCAGCTGACAACGGTATTTGTCGGAATGTGCGTGATGCGAACCGCTGAATACGTAGTATTCACCGACTGGCCGCCGGGTCCAGAAGAACAGAAAGTATCGATGCGCAAATCTTTCGCTTCGATCTTAACGTCTACCTCTTCGGCCTCAGGAAGTACGGCGACGGTGATGGCAGAGGTATGCACGCGTCCCTGTTGCTCGGTCGCGGGAACGCGCTGCACGCGATGCACCCCGCTCTCATACTTCATGCGCGAAAAAACTCGGTCACCCTCGATCAGCGCAATCACTTCCTTGAGGCCACCCACGCCCGACTCCGACGTAGAGAGCACTTCGACTTTCCACTTCTGGGTTTCTGCGTAACGGTTGTACATGCGGAAGACTTCGGCCACAAAAAGTGTCGCTTCGTCGCCGCCCGTGCCAGCACGAATTTCGAGAATTACGTTCTTCTCGTCGTTGGGATCCTTCGGCAACAAAAGAACTTTCAGATCTTCTTCAACGATCGCCATGCGAGCATCGAGCTTGGCCAACTCTTCTTCCGCATAAGCCTTCATCTCAGGATCTTTTTCGTCGGCCAGCATGGCCTTGCTCTCGGCGATGCCGCGCCTAAGATCTTTGTACTCGCGATACTTCTCGACGATTTCCGAGACTTCACTGTGCGCCCTGGCAGTCTTCTGGTATTTCGCCGAATCGTTCGTGATTTCCGGCGACAGCAGGGCGCGCGTCAGCTCTTCGTAGCGCACTTCGATTTGGTCCAGGCGTTCAAACATGTGGTTGAGTATCGCTATTCGTCGTTCGCTGTTCGCTTTTCCGGTCAGGCTTCGCAGGGCCTCGCTTTACACGAACAGCTTGTATAAGTCCGTTCAGTCCTCGGCCGATGTTGTCGGTGTTTTGCGTTAGGCTTCCGGCCTTTTCCTTCGTCAAATAATCCAAACCGCTCGCAATCACGATCTGAGTTTGCAACTCGAGGAGCGAACCTCTCGCATGGAAAAGAAAGCGGCCAAAGTCACCGTCTGAGCTGTGGCCCTTACCCTCGGCTATATTACTCGAAATCGAAACTGCAGCGCGTCGCATCTGGGACGTAAGACCGTACAGTTCGTGCTTGGGAAACGCAGCCGTCACTCGATATGTATCAAGAGCCAAGTCAACGGCTTCCTGCCAGATCCGCAAATCTCGATAAGAAAAGTTCGTCGCCATGTTTTCGCCTCCTTTCGCAGATTAAGCGAAACAAAGCATCTTCCGCAGCGACGGATAAACAATGAGTTTGTGATATTTTGTGCAACTCAGTCGCAGCGAATAGCGAACGACGAACGACTTGCTACGCAATCACCAGTTCGCCGCCGCGCTGCTTTTCCAACTTCATGGCTTCATCGAGTGCGAGGATTGCGCACTCCACTTCGCGGTCGTCGGGAGGTTGAGTCGTGATCCGCTGCAGCCACAGCCCGGGAGCGGTCATAAGGGCAAACAGCGAGCCGCGATGCTTAGCGGCAAAGCGAATAATCTCGTAGGAAACGCCAGCGATCAACGGCAGCAAGGCGATGCGAATCCCGAAGCGAGCCCAAAACGTGTGCACCGGAATCGCCATGTATACCAGCATGGAGATAATCATCACCGTCATCAAAAAGCTGGTGCCGCAACGCGGATGATACGTCGAATATTTTTGTACTGTAGCACTATTGAGCGGATCGCCGTTCTCGAACGCAAAAACTGTCTTGTGCTCCGCGCCGTGATACTCATAGACGCGTCGAATGTCTTTCCACAGGGAAACGCCCCAGACAAATAGCAGGAACATCGCAATGCGAATCAGGCCGTCGACCAAGTTGAACATGACCTGCTGACCGAAGATCGGGTTAACCCGCTTTAATTCGGTTGTCGCCAGAAGCGGCAAATACTTGTACATGAAAATAAAAAAAGCGACGGAGAAGGCCATGTTCAACCCAGCCATCCATCCCGTGATTTCAAATTTTTTGGCCGGAATCTTGGTGCCACCGTCGACAGGAGCTTCAACTTCAGCGTCGTTCCCGCTTAATTCTTCCAGCGCCGCATTCGCCGAAAATTTCAGCGCGCGGAATCCCAGCGTCATCGCGTGGCCAAGCGTCATTACGCCGCGTACGATCGGCCAACCCATCCACTTGTGCTGCTCCGAGGGACGCTCCAGCGGCTCACTATGCGTCACGATCTCTCCAGACGGCTTGCGCACGGCGATTCCCCAGGCGTGCGGCGAACGCATCATTACGCCTTCCAGGACGGCTTGCCCGCCCACGAGGGTCTCTTCACCGCTCTCCAATGCCGGCAAGAGCTGGACCGCCGCTAAAAAACGCACCATTTGTTGCCAACGTCGCATATCCATTTGATGTCACGCCGAGAAGGGACGACTCGAAGCTCAGACTCGAACCTCTAGGATAGCACATATGGAGCGGTTCCCGGGCTTGCGCGATTGCTTCACTTCCCGGCCTATCTCCTTATTTGTCAATCGATTAACTAGAGATTGGCTGGATAGCACGCCCGTCGAACTGTTGACGCCGCCGCTTTTGAAAATAGAATCCAATCACCATGCTCAAGTTCGCTCAGACCTGCGACGCGATTGCCGCCACCACGAAGAAGCTTGAGAAGACGGCCTTGGTCACTGACCTTCTGAAGGTCACACCACTCGACGATGCTGCGACCGCCGCCATCTTTCTTTCTGGCCGTCCGTTTCCCGCCTACGAGGAAGCAACTTTGCAGGTCGGCGGAGCTTTGTTGTGGCGCGTGATCGAAGACCTTTCAGGAAAAACAGAAGAGGAGTTGTCGCAGATTTACAGGCGGCATGGCGACATCGGCTCCGTGGCCGCCGAGGCGCTACCCGCAAAATCGGAATCTGGTCTCTCGCTCGCCGAAGTGCGGCGCGTGTTCTCACAGATCGCTGCCGTACGCGGGCCCGCGGCTAAGGCTGCGCTTCTTCGCGCGATTCTTGAACGTGCGACCCCGCTTGAGGCCAAGTACATCGTTAAGATCATCAGCGGTGATCTGCGCATCGGCCTGAAAGAAAGCCTGGTTGAGGACGCTATTGCACGTGCTTTCGAAGCCCCGCTCGCTGCCGTGAAGCGCGCCAACATGCTGCTCGGCGATATCGGCGAAACGCTGCGCCTGGCTGCAGAAGGAAAACTGGCCGAGGCGAAGCTGCGGCTGTTTCATGCCATCGACTTCATGTTGGCAAGCCCGGTTGAGTCGGCAGATGAAGCACTAAGTTATTTTCACAATCCTGCGGTTGAAGACAAGTACGATGGCATTCGTGCCCAGGTTCATGTGGGTAAGGGAGAAGTCCGAATTTTCTCGCGCACCCGCGATGACATCACCGACTCGTTCCCCGAATTGCCAGCCGCTCTCGCCACCTTGCCCAACGACGCGATCCTTGATGGAGAAATCATAGCTTGGAGCCCCGCCAGCGCCCCCTCAACTCAAGATCGCGCCTTACCATTCAGTAAACTTCAGCAGCGCCTAGGAAGAAAAAAAGTCACTCCTAAGCTGATGCATGACATCCCTGTCGCCTATCTCATCTTCGACGTTCTATACGCCGACGGCGAAATGCTCTTAGACCGCCCTCTGAGTGAACGAACAAATATTCTCAACACCCTGTTGACATCGATCACGAACCACGTGGCGGTCCAAACTCTCTCATCGCAAGCACACTTCGGTTTCGCACTGCCTGAACCCGCGCCCGCGACTGTTCTTCGCGCCCCCGTTGCGACCGCAAATTCAGCCGACGAAATCGAAGCCCTCTTCACCGCCGCCCGCGAGCGAGGCAACGAAGGTTTGATGATCAAAGACCTCGATTCCCTCTACACTCCCGGGCGCCGAGGCAAGTCGTGGCTCAAAATGAAACGGGAACTCGCCACGCTAGACGTGGTCGTCACCGCCGTCGAATATGGACACGGCAAGCGCATCGGCGTCCTCAGCGACTACACCTTCGCGGTTTGGAATGGCGAAGCTTTGGTTAACATCGGCAAAGCCTATTCCGGACTTACCGACTCCGAGATCGCCGAAATGACACAGTGGTTCCTGGCCCACACCATCAGCGATCAAGGTCTAAGGCTGGAGGTGGAACCGAAAATTGTGTTGGAAGTCGCCTTCAACAACATGATGCGCTCCACGCGCCACGAGAGCGGCTATGCCTTGCGCTTTCCGCGCATCGTTCGTTTGCGCCCCGACAAGCTTCCACAAGACGCCGATACCATCGACACCGTGAAGAAGATCTACGCGAAGGAACACGCAGTGTGACAAGAAGAACAAAAAACCCCCTGTGTCCCCTGTCCCTCTGTGCCCTCTGTGGTAAAGATTCTGACCTTGCTTTGAACTTTGAGTTGTCCGCTTATCAGTGCGCGTGATCGTGGCGCGAATGATCGTACTCGCGTTCTTCCTCGCGCACCGCTATCACACAGCTATGCGCGGTTTCGCAAACCATGTGTTCTAGCTGGATCGTCGTGTGATGAATGCCGAATCCACGTCCCAGTCTTTCCTTGATATCGCGCAGAATCGAGTCGCTCTCTGAAGTTGCCATGTCCGCGATCTTTACGTGGGCAGAGAGCGCGTGATTTTCCGAGCCGATGCTCCAGAGATGCAGATCGTGCACATCGCTTACGCCCGCGACTTTCCGCATCTCGCATTCCACGGCGTCGAGGCTCATGCCGCGCGGAGTGCCCTCCAGCAAAATATTCAGGGTCTCGCGCACGATGCCGAAACTGGACCACAAGATCAGCGCGCCGATGCCAAACGACAGTGCCGCGTCGATCCAATACTGCCCCGTCCAGAGAATGACGACACCGCCAACAATCACCGCCGCAGTCGAAAGCGTGTCGCCGACTTCGTGCAGCAGCGCACTCCGCAGATTTACGTCATGCCCATCCCGTCCGGAACGCCATAGCAGCAGCGCGATGACGCCGTTCATCACTACGCCGGCGGCGGCGACAACGATCATGATGCGCGCGCGCACTTGTTCGGGATGCTGAATCCGCTGGAAGGCCTCATAAAAAATAAAAAATGAGACAACAACCAGCGACAGCGCATTCACCAGCGCAGCCAGCACTCCAGCGCGCCGGTAGCCATAAGTTTTGGTGACGCTCGGCGGACGGCCTTCCAGAAAAACCGCGACCAGAGATAAAAGAAGTGCCAAAAAGTCAGAAAGATTATGTCCAGCCTCAGAGAGCAACGCCAGCGAGTGCGAGCGAATTCCCGCAACCACCAGCAGCAGAACATAAACAATAGTGACGGCCAGCGAGACGCGCAGCACCCGTCCCGTACCGTGAGTATGTCCGTGCCCGGCGTGCGAGTGCATGTTACTAGGATACGGTCGGACGCCGCCCCCAGCAAGCCACATTTGCCCATGTGGCCGAGGTCGTGTGGCGCGCGGACACTCCTGTCCGCGTGCCTGCGCAAATTTGTGCATTGGGTCAGCAGGTGGCGAACCGAATCCTGATCGTTGTATGCTTCCTAGCGCGCTCGTGCACCCAAATCCAGGAGAACCAAATGAAGAATATTATTTCGATTCCAGCCTTGCTGTTACTGGCCTCGGTCGCAGCCACCGCTCAAGTAAAAGATCCAGTCAGCACAGCCCTTCGCGAGATTGTCCCCGGCCGCCAGAAAAATACCATCGCCGCCGTCGAAGCCATGCCCGCCGATAAATTCAACTTCAAACCAACCGCCGACCAGATGACATTCGGCCACCTCGTAGTTCACATGATCGAATCCAATAACGGATTTTGCAGCCATGCGGCAGACGTTCCGGCTCCGAAAGTCGAGTTTAAAGAGACTGACCCCAAAGACAAACTTGTAGCCGGACTGAAGGCGTCTTTCGATTTCTGCGTTGAGTCGCTGGCGAAAATGGACGACTCCAAGCTCGGCGAGACCACCGAAGCCATGGGCATGAAAGTATCGCGCGCCAGAGTTGCCTTGGGAATAGCCGGGAGCATGGCCGACCACTACGCCGAGACCGCCATGTATTTACGCTTGAACGGTGTGACGCCGCCAGGAGCAAAGAAATAAAAATAAAAGGAGATGTTTCGTGTGGGGACGGGCGCCCTCGCCCGTCCCCACCGAGCAAAGCTCGGTTCCCCTAACACTTCCTAAAAATTCCACGAACCGGCTATCCCACCAGTTCTTCCAACTCCTCTTCCCCAATCACGCTAACCCCCAACTCACGGGCCTTATCCAGCTTCGACCCCGCATCGCTCCCGGCCACCACATAATCCGTCTTCTTNNCGCGTATGCCGCTCGAGCGTTCCGGTCAGCACAAATGTTTTTCCGGCCAGCTTCGTTCCCTTTCTCTTTTTTTGTCCGGTGAAGGTTAATCCAGCCTTGCGCAGATCGTTCACCAGCTTGCGATTGTGTTCGTCGGCAAAAAATTCGACGATGCTCTCCGCGATTCGTGGACCCACTTCGTTCACTTCTTCCAGTTCCTCGGCGCTCGCGTTCATGATGGCGTCGAGCGAGCCGAAATGCTCGGATAAGAACTGCGCAGTGCGCTCCCCCACGAAGCGGATACCGAGCCCGAAGATGACGCGCTCCAGCGGAAGTTCCTTTGAGGCGGCGATCTCCGCTAGTACGTTCTCGGCTGACTTTTCGCCGATGCGATCGAGCTTGAGCAAATCTTCCTTTGTGAGTCTGTAAAGATCGGCGATATTTTTCACCAAGCCGCGTTCGGTGAGTTGATTGACCAGCGACTCGCCCAAGCCATCGATATCCATAATGTGCCGCGAGGCGAAATGGAGAACCGTGCCTTGCAGCTTCGCCGGACAATTCGCATTCACGCAGCGGTGGTCAGCCTCTCCGGGCGTTCTTACAATATTGCCGCCGCATACCGGGCAATGCTCGGGCATCTCGAATTGTTGGTCGCCGCGCGGATGGTCATTGTCTTCGACTACCTTTACGATTTTCGGAATCACATCGCCGCCGCGTTCGACCTCGACCCAATCGCCGATCTTTACACCGAGCCGAGCGATCTCATCCATGTTATGCAGCGTGGCGCGCGACACAGTCGTCCCGCCAATAGGAACCGGCTTCAGCCACGCCACCGGCGTTAACTTGCCGGTGCGCCCGACTTGGGGGACGATATTTTCGATCTGAGTGATGCCGCCCCGAGCCGCGTACTTGTACGCGATTGCCCACCGCGGAGCCTTTCCGGTAAAGCCGAGCTCGCGCTGCAACGCAGTGCGGTCGACCTTGATAACGATGCCGTCAATTTCGTATGGCAAAGTTTCGCGCTTCGCTTCCCAACTCCGAATAAATTTCCAGACCTCATCGAGATTTTTTGCCAGTTTTCTATTCGGGTTGGCTTTGAATCCAGCCGCCTCCAGCGCGTCCATCGTCTTTGACTGTCGGTCGAAGTAAGTTTTCCCGTCGTGCAGAAGCATGTAGGCGAAGTAATCCATGCGGCGCTGCGCGGTGATCGACGGTTCCAATTGCCGTACCGTCCCCGCCGTGAAGTTGCGAGGATTCGCAAAGGTCGCCAGGCCCTGCTGCTCGCGCTCTTCATTCATCTTGCGAAAAGAGGCGATGGGCATCAGCATCTCGCCGCGTGTTTCAAAATCGATGGGGATGCCGGCTTTCTTCAGCTTATCTTTCGAGACCGTCAGTGGTACTGAACGTACCGTCCTGACGTTTGATGTGACGTCTTCCCCCACAGTGCCGTCGCCACGCGTGATGCCGCGTTCCAGGCGACCATCGCTGTAGATGAGAGCGAGCGACATGCCGTCGAGTTTTAATTCGCACATGTATTCGATGTCGGTACGGCCGCTCAGGTCATGAACGCGGCGCTCCCAATCGCGCAACTCTTCTTCACTGTAGGCATTGTCGAGCGAGAGCATGGGAGAAGAATGCTTCGCCTTCACAAACCCCTCGCGCGGCTTGCCACCGACGCGTTGCGTGGGCGAATCAGGGGTGATGAGTTGTGGATGCTCCGCCTCCAGCCGCTTGAGCTCGTTCATCAGTTTGTCGAAGTCGGCGTCTGAAAGCTCCGGGGCATCCAGTACGTAATATAGATATTCGTGCTGCCGTACTTTCTCGCGCAGAGCTTCTACCTTTTTCTCGATTTTCTGGTTGATGGCGGGAGTGGACATGACTGGGAAATTATAGTGTGAGGTGGCGATGGAGAGCCGGGTTCCCCCCGCCCCGCCAGTCCATCACTGAGAACTTGTTATTGTTTTTTTGCTTTCCGGATCCGTTCCCGTCCGGTCGCGCCCCGCCCCACGCTCGACGGAGGCTTGGGCATTCCCTCCAGCAATTCTTTCAGCACAATCGCATTGTTGTACTTGTCATTTCGGGATGCATACAGAAGCGTCACTTGCCGCTTGCTTTCCGTCAAGCGATGCAATTTTTCCACGGCGATAGATGCTTTCTCATTGGCCAATTCTTTAAGATATCGCTTGCGAAACATTCTCCATCCCTCGGGATTTGCATGGAACCATTGCCGCAACTCGGTGGAAGGGGATAGATCGCGCAGCCAGTACTTTACCGCGGCATCTTCTTTCGTCAATCCGCGCGGCCACAATCGATCGACCAGCACGCGCGTCCCGTCGGAAGGAGACGCGCTCTCATAAACGCGTTTGACCGATACACCCATGATTTCCGTATTATTCTACCTTTGGTTCCCGCGCGCGGCTTTGCAATCATCATGATTAAATTGAATCAACTTTTTGCCGATGTTCGAGTACTGCTGTTGACCCTCTCGCTGCTTGTGCTGGCCGGGTGCGATGTTGAGCGCCGAAAGTCGGATGCCGAACTTGGCCTCAACCCGCAACAGGCTGCGGGCCGAAAACTCTACGACAATTATTGCGACCGCTGCCATGAACCCTATTCAACTCATGGCAAGAAAGGTCCCGGGCTCAAAGGCATTTTCAAAAATCAATACCTGCCCCTCAGCGGACTGCCCACGAACGACGACCGCATCATTGATATCGTGAAGTATGGGCGCGCCAAGATGGAAGGCTTCAGCCAGGTTATGACCGACGAACAGATCAAAGACCTGATCGCCTACCTGCACACCCTCTAGCCCATGTGGCGCGGGCGCCCTCGCCCGCGAGGGAGTGCCACAAATGCTCGGGCCGCACGCAATTTGCTAAAAGGTCGTTCGCTTATGAGCCAGTGCCGCGACCGAAGGTCGATGTGGCATAATCGCCCCCAGTGTCTACGAAAAACAAGTCGGCTCTTTTTCAGAAGTTGCCCTCCACCGACGAACTCTTGCGCCAGCCCAATATTCAAGAGTTGATCGAGCGCGACGGCCATGCTCCCGTGGCTGAAAGCATTCGCGCAGTAGTGGCGCGGCTTCGAGAGGAAATTGCCAATGGTCACATCGCTGGCGTCGAGCTCAGCGAAAAATCCGTCGACTTAGCCGTTGGAGGACTTTTTGATGCGATTGAACGCGAACTTCGCCGATCGCTAAGTTCCTCGCTGCGGCTTGTAATCAATGCCACGGGCGTGATTCTGCACACGAATCTCGGACGCGCGCCATTGGCCGAGACTGCGCTCGATCATGTCCGGGAAGTGGCGAACGGTTATTCCAATCTTGAGTTTGATCTGGAAACAGGCGAACGTGGGAAGCGCGACGTTCATGTCGATCGCCTGTTCCGCAAGTTGCTGTCCGATTCGCTAGTTTCGAGCGAGACGCTGGCGACCAAGTCGCTAGCGAGTATCACGAACGCACCTCCCTCTAGGTCAACCATCGTGGTCAACAACAACGCAGCGGCGGTTTTGCTTGCGTTAAATTCGCTGGCTGAAGGCGGAGAAGTAATTGTTTCGCGCGGCGAGTTGGTTGAAATTGGAGGCTCGTTCCGCGTTCCTGACGTGATGCAGAAGTCCAATGCATTGTTGCGCGAAGTAGGCACGACGAATCGCACGCGCATTGGGGATTACGAACGCGCCATCACCGACCGCACGCGACTGCTGCTTCGCGTCCATCGTTCGAACTTCGAAATCACAGGCTTTACTGAACAGCCCAGCCTTGAAGAACTTGTCGCCCTTGCCCGGCGGCGCAATATTCCGCTCATGGAGGATCTGGGTAGCGGCGCTTTATTCGATCTTCGCTCGGTTGGAATCAGCGGCGAACCGGGCGTGATCGATAGTTTGCGCGCGGGCGTAGATATCGTCACGTATAGCGGCGACAAACTTCTCGGCGGTCCGCAGGCTGGATTGATCAGCGGCCGCGCGGACCTGGTGGCGCGAATGCGCTCGAATTCATTGTTCCGCGCGCTCCGAGTCGATAAGCTCACGTATGCCGCGCTTGAAGCGACTCTGCTTGCTTATGTGAAACGCGATCATGATGCCGTGCCCGTACTCCGGATGGTGCGGCTCTCGAAGGATCAAATTGCGCACCGCGCCGAAGCGCTTGTTTCCAAGGTTGAATCATCTGTCGGGGCGGGAAGGCCGAGTCGATTGAAATTGGAACTCTGCGACGGTGAATCCGTTCTCGGTGGAGGCGCTGCTCCTTCGGCAGTGCTGCCGACCCGATTGATCGCATTGAGTCACGGCGAGTTGAGCGCCGATCGCCTAAACGCCCATCTTCGCACCAGCACTCCGCCCATCGTTGCCCGCGTGGAAGACGCTCGAGTGCTGCTCGACCTGCGCACAGTGTTTCCCGATCAAGACGACGTTCTTGCCGGGGCCATAGTATCTCTCTGTTAAGACGAAACTTGCGCGCCGACAAGACTACTCCGACCCGGCGTTGAATCTTTTTTCCTAAACTTCCGCTCTTTCATATAGAGGACATACAGGGGAAATGTGGCATCCGCTATAACCGTTGCACAACTTCAAAATCAGAGGTCTGAAGGAGCCCTTCTCGTCGACGTGCGCTCCGGAACTGAATTTGCCTCCGGCCACATCCCCGGAGCAGTTAATATTCCGATGGATCAAATCGAGTCCCGGCTGGACGATCTTGCTCTCAATCTTCCGATCGTTCTCGTCTGCCAGTCAGGCCAGCGCGCTACCATCACGGCCGGCCTGCTAGAACCCTGCCAGCGCAACGTTACAGTTCTTGAAGGCGGCACGAAGGCTTGGATTCAAGCGGGTCTTCCCGTGGTGGCCAGCCTCAAGACGCGGTGGTCCCTGGAACGCCAGGTGCGTCTCGACGCCGGTTTACCGGTGCTACTTGGTGCCGTCCTCGCATTGACGTTAAATCCACGCTGGGTGTTTCTATGCGCATTCGCCGGTTTGGGATTGACGTTTGCCGGACTCACTGACATTTGCGCCATCGGGATCCTCCTCGGAAAGATGCCGTGGAACAGCCGAAGCCAGTGCAGCAGCGGGATTCCGAAGGCAGAAGATGTGAGGTCTCGTCCGTGAACGCGTGCCGTACCCTTGAGGCCGAGGAGTGCCACAATAGTTGCGTGGACTTCGATGCCTTAGCCCGGCAGCACCAGGATGCCGTCTATCGCCAGATGATTCGCGTCTGTGGCAATCGGGAAGATGCGGAAGACGTATTGATTGAAGCGCTGCTGAAGGCCTACCGCCATCTGGATCAGTTGCGGGAATCCGCAGCATTTCGTGCTTGGCTGGCGCAGATCGCGAAACGCGTTTGCTGGCAATTGAAAGAACGCGAATCGCTACTTCCGTTATTGCAGCTTTCAATGTTGGAGAATGAAGGCCGGGAGGTTGCTGGATCGGAGCCTCTCCCGGACACGCAACTGGCGAAAGAGCAAATGAAACAGTTGTTCAACGATGCTCTGGGCGCGTTGCCCGCGCTTTACCGCCCGGTCTATCAACTATCCGATATCGAAGATCTGCCCGGGGATGAAGTTGCCAGGAAACTCGGCATCTCCGGTCCGGCGATGAAATCGAGATTGCATCGCGCCCGGCATTTAATGAGAAAGTTTTTGGACGCAGCGATCGCTCGTCAGCCGCTGAAGTGATTGTGAAAACGGTCAGTCGTCATTCAACAAGCTGACTTGTAACGAGATTTTTAAACAACGAAATTGTTCTGGAGGCAATTATGGAAGTCACAGTAGAACATCTTGGAGCATTGCAATTTGAGATCAAAGCGCGTCAGCATACATTCGTGAGCGATCAACCAATCGAGAATGGCGGCCATGATGAGGGCATGACGCCGCCGGAACTTCTGCTCGCGTCGCTCGGTTCGTGTGTCGGTTTCTATGCCGCGCAATATTTACGAAAACACAAACTGTCGATGGAAGGAACGCGCGTGCGCGTCACCGCTGACAAACTCAAGGATCCGGCTCGCATCGATAATTTCCGCATTGCGATCGAAACCTCCGCGGCACTCACAGATCAGCATAGGGATGGTGTAGAGGCCGCAGCGCATCACTGCCTGATTCACAACACGCTACTTCATCCGCCGCAGATAACGATTGAAATTGGACGCCCAGTGACGGCGGAAGTGGGTCACTAGCTAAGGAATACGCAGCCGGGCGATGCGCTTCCGCGCCTCCTGCAGCGCGCGTTGGACGTGAGCAGGAGCGGTGCCGCCCGGCACATCATGCAAATCGAGCACTTTGATGAGAGTGAGGCAGGCAGGGAAGCCCGCGTCAAAGCCCGGATGGATTGCTTGCAACTCCGCGAGCGAAAGCTTTTCTAAATCGCATTCGCGTTCCACGGCCAAAGCAACGGCTTTGCCTACCGCTTCGTGGGCGAGGCGCGAAGGCACTCCGCGTTCGACTAGATATGCAGCCGCGGTCCATGCGTTCATGAAACCCGAACTCGCCGCTTGCTTCATTTTTGTCTCATTGAATGCGACAGTTTTCATGAATCCAATCACGAGCGGCAACATGGCGATGACCGTGTCGGAGGAATCGAACAGCGGCTCCTGGGTCTCCTGCAAATCTTTGTTGTAGGCGAGCGGCAAGCCCTTAACCAAAGTTTTCAGCGTGGTTGCACAGCCCATAACCCGCGCCGCTTTTCCGCGCACCAGCTCCAATAAGTCAGGATTTTTCTTCTGCGGCATGGCGCTGCTGCCCGTGGAGTAAGGCTCCGGCAACTCGACGAATCCATAGGCTGGCGTGGAGAACAGAATCATCTCTTCAGCCCAACGGCTAAGGTGAAGCGCAAGCATGGTGAGCGCGTCCGCGAATTCAACGGCAAAATCTCGGTCACTGGTCGCGTCGATGCTGTTCGCAGTTGGGCCGTCGAAGCCCAGTTCGGCGGCTATGAATTTACGATCGAGTTTGAGCGTAGCTCCAGCAACCGCGCCCGATCCCAGCGGGCAAAGGTTTGCGCGCTTGCGGCAGTCGGCGAGGCGCGACGCGTCACGCAAGAACATTTCCAGGTAGGCGAGCAGCCAGTGGGCCACTAGCACCGGCTCTGCGGGCTGCAAGTGCGTATACGCGGGCATAGTGGCCTTGCCTGCGGCCTCGGCGCGAGTGAGGAGCGCGTCGCCCAAATCGGCGATCAGGTCTTGCAACGTGTCGATGCTGTGACGAACGTAGAGGCGAAGGTCAGTCGCAATCTGCTCGTTTCGGCTCCTGCCGGTATGCAGTTTGTAGCCGGTGTCTCCGATCAGCGCGGCGAGGTTTTTTTCTACAAAGTGGTGAACGTCTTCCGCTTCCGCGTCGTTGAGAAATTCCGGCGAAGACTTGGCGCGCTCGCCGATCGTTCCAAGGCCTTTTAGGATTTTAGACAGCTCTTCGGAGGCGAGCACTCCGGCATTTTTTAGCGCGTTGGCGTGAGCGCGGCTGGCGGCAAGTTCGAAAGGCAGCAAGCGTTGATCGTAGGGAAATGAACGCTGCCACTTTTCAAACGCGGGGTCAAGCGGCTGCCGGAAGCGGCCGGACCACATCTTCATTGCGCGACCTCGCTATGGAGCAGGCGAGGCGCGGGGAGAAAAGCAGGTCCTTCGCTTCGCTCAGGATGACAATTCATTCTGGGGATGATAAGTCATTCTGGGATGACAGGTCATTTCTTCGATGACAATTCATGCTCACTATTTACGTTGCTGCGACCATGTTGCGTCTGCGCGCGGCAGCGCGAAGGCAAGCCCAGAATGCGGATGAATCCTTCCGCATCTTTCTGATCGTAGCTTGCGTCCATGGTGAAGGAAGAAAGATCAGTGCGATACAGCGAGTAATCCGATTTGCGGCTCACGATGCTTACGTTGCCTTTATACAGAGACAGCGTAACCGAGCCGGTGATGTTGTGTTGCGTAGTATCGACGAAGGCGTCGAGCGCTTCACGCAAGGGCGTGAACCATAATCCGAAATAAACCAGTTCCGCATACTTGAGCGCGACATGCTGCTTGAAATGCAGCAAATCACGATCGAGGCAAAGAGCTTCGAGTTCGTTATGAGCGGCAAGCAGCAGCGTGCCTCCCGGAGTTTCGTAGCAGCCGCGGGATTTGATTCCCACGAAGCGGTTCTCGACCAGGTCAATGCGTCCAACGGCGTTGCGGCCGCCAATTTCGTTGAGCAGTTCGACCAGGGATACGGGATCGAGCGTTTGGCCGCCGACCGACACCGGAACGCCCTTTTCAAATCCAATTTCGACCTGCTCCTCTTTGTCGGGAGCTTCCTGTGGCGATTTCGTCAATTGCCAGGTACTGGCGAACGGCGCGTTGGCAGCGTCTTCCAGTTCGCCGCCCTCGTGGCTGATGTGCCATAGATTGCGATCGCGGCTGTGAATCTTCTCGCGGCTCGCAGTGACTGCGATGCCGCGCTTCTCCGCATAATCAAGGCAATCCTCGCGCGATTTCAATTCCCACTCGCGCCAGGGAGCCACCACTTTCAACTCGGGCGCGAGCGCCTGATACGCCATTTCAAAGCGGACCTGATCGTTGCCCTTGCCGGTGCAGCCGTGGCTTACGGCTGAGGCTCCTTCGCGCAGCGCGACCTCCACCTGATGTTTCGCAATCACCGGACGAGCCAGCGAAGTTCCGAGCAGATATTTGTTTTCATACACGGCGCCCGCTTTCAGCGCCGGCCAAACATATTCCGTCAGAAATTCTTCGCGCAGGTCTTCGACAACCACCTTGCTGGCCCCGGTCTTGTAAGCCTTTTCTACGACGGCGTCTACGTCATCTCCCTGACCCACGTCGGCTACCATGGCGATCACTTCGTAGGAATAATTTTCTTTGAGCCATGGAATGATGATCGAAGTGTCGAGGCCACCGGAGTAGGCGAGGACAATTTTTCCCGCGTTTTTAGGCGTTGGCATGTTCGCTCCTACCTGAAAAGCTGCCCGAGAACCGGCCCGTGGAGCCGCCCAGCAGCCATACCAATATAGCCTTCTGAATGTGAAGGCGATTTTCCGCCTGATCGAAGACAACCGAATTCAACGAGTCGATGACCTGATCCGTAACTTCCTGTCCACGATGAGCGGGCAAACAATGCATAAAACGAGCAGTGGGTTTTGCAAGTTGCATGAGCGAGCCGTTGACCTGGAAAGGGCTAAAAATCGCGGCGCGTTCCTCCGCTTCCGATTCATCTCCCATGCTCGCCCAGGCGTCAGTATAAACCGCATCCGCACCGGCGACAGCTTTGCGCGGATCATTCGAAATGCGCAGCGAGGCTTTAGTTTCGTCCGCAATCGCCTTCGCCATGGTGACGATGACGGGATTGAGCCCGTAGCGTTCCGGGGTTGCGATCGAAACTTTTGCGCCGACCGAAGCGCCCGCCAGCAGCAAGGAGTGCGCCATGTTGTTGCCGTCTCCCACGTAAGCGAAATGAAGTTTCTTGAGATCTCCAAAGTGCTCTTGCAAGGTAAAGAAATCCGCGAGCGCCTGGCAGGGATGCTCGAGTTCGCTGAGCGCGTTGATTACGGGAACGCCTGCATAGGTCGCCATTTCCTCGACGACGGCATGGCTGAAAGTGCGCAGCACGATGATGTCGATCCAGCGCTCGAGGTTATGAGCGATGTCGTAAAGGGACTCGCGGGCATTGAGCCGGCTAGCGGTTTGGTCAACGAAGAATGTGCTGCCGCCCAGGCTATCCATGCCAGCTTCAAACGTAAGGCGCGTACGCAGCGACGGCTTTTNNCGGCGCAATCGGCTCCGCCGGCAGGTTCGGCGGATGCATCTTGATCTTCATTGCCGGCGCGTTCATCAAGGCGGCTGGATCATTTCTCATTGTCGTTTCCTCGTTGTTTCAACTCAAACTCCATTTCATAAAGCTTCCATCTCGTAAGCGACTCACCGGTTACATATCCCAGTCAAAAGCCCATTTTGTTTATGACAACTCTCGGATGCGCCGGGCGAGCGCCTGAGCCTTCTTTTTGTCGGCGGCTATAACCAGCACCGTATCGTCTCCGGC
>PLBX01000210.1:0-1520 GCA_003135495.1 Acidobacteriaceae bacterium
TCGAGTTTCAGATGTAATTCCGGCGCCCACTCCCGCTCGAATTGCTCGCGTGCCAGCGACAGACTGCGGTCGCTCGAAGCGGTATAACGCAGCGTGGCGCGCGTCAGCACCAGGCTGACGACGGTGGTCACGACCGTCGCTATCAGGGGAATATAGGCCAGAATCAGGGTGAACGAAATGGCGTGCTGGTTAAACCATTGGGCCAGGTTCATTGCAGGGCGGTCCTCCGTAATCGTGCCGGTGGGGGGCCGGACTGCACCACTCTAGCGAAGGGCGGGCGCGCGTAGTAGCTGCCGAAAGTCGCGTCTCCGCGTTCTAGACCTTTAGTGATCTCGCCGGGGTTCAGGAGTTAGGCACGGTTGGCGTACTGTTTCAGGCATGCGATTAGCCTATCCGCATCGTGCGCCGAGTTATATACATGCGGCGCTACCCGAATCGAGCTGCCGCGCACGCTGACAAATACTTTTTCCCGCGCCAGATTTTCGGCGACATTTCGCGGGATGGGAGCTCCTCGCCGCAAGCAAAGATAATGCGGGGCACGCAGATTTTCGGGCGGAGACGAAAATCCGAGCCCCGCCGCGGCAGCCGCTAACCGGCGATTGAACGCGCCGATGGTTTCCGAAATCTCGGCAACCTTCCACTCGAGCAACTGCTTCATGGCGCGAACGGCGGCGGGAAGAAGCGCAAAGTTCGCACGCTCGCCCATATCAAATCGCCGCGCCCGGGCATCGTAGTTTTCGTCGTACAACGTCAGGCTCGAAAAATCGCGGGCATTGGCGCGCTGAATCCAGTTCTCTTCGAGAGGCCGTCCCTCATGCCACTTGGGAGCAACATAAAGCAGTCCGATGGAATAAGGCGCAAGCATCCATTTGTAGCTGGCAGCAACGGCGAAATCAGGCTGCACGCCTTCTTGCGGCCCTCCCACACTAAAGGGCAGAGCGCCGAGCGATTGGGTGAGATCGAGAACCAGCGCCGCTCCAATTTTGCGGCACGCTTCGCCGATCCGCACCAGGTCAAGCTGCCCGCCACTTGTCCACTGGACGTTGGGCAGCGCCGCAATCGCGACATCGGACGTTAGCGAGTTGAGGACAGCAGCAGTCCAGTCGTGATTATCAGGCCACGCGACTGTCTTTACTTTTCCGCCGCGTTCTTCCGCCAGTCGCTGCCACGCGTAGTAATGCGAAGGAAACTGCTCCGCGAGCACGAGGATGCTCTGCCCTTTTTTGAGCGGCAGATTTTTGGCGGCAGTTGCGATGCCATAACTTGCCGAGGGAACAATTGCTATGCAGTCAGGGGAGCATTCCAGAAACCGCGATGCGACCGTCCGAAATTCTTCCGCACCGCTGAAGAACTGATCGGGTGTGATCTCCCATGGCCGCGCCTTGCGCGCAAGCCCCGAAGTTCCCGCCTCCAGCGCCGACTTCAGCAGCGGAGACATATAAGCGCAATTTAAATATGCAACGTCGTCTGGAATGTCGAAGAGATGGCGCTGGCTGAGGATCATGGGAGGACGCGCGCAA
>PLBX01000210.1:1610-7293 GCA_003135495.1 Acidobacteriaceae bacterium
GCACGGCTTTAGCCGTGCCATAAGTGGCAAAAACCATAGCGGCTTTACAGCTTGCGGAAAAACTCACGCTTCGTATCAGGGCTTCGTATCAGGGTATGCCTTCAGGCATACCGCAATTAGAGCCAAAAACATTGCGGCTTTAGCCGCTGAGGGAATATGTCTTAGAAATTGATCCGAGAACAAATCGGCTAACTCATCCCAATCTCGGAAGCCTCAATCCAAGCTGCCCTGCTCGATCACAACATTCTCCCGCACGATGAGCCGATGCGCCGCCATCTCTTTCAGCTTCGGAAGGACCCGGCTGACGTGCTCATCGGTATCGACGAAGGAGACGACGACGGGCAAGTCTCCACCCGCTTCAACCAGGTGAGCGCTGCGAACCTTGCCGCGCCCTAAAAAACCGGCTACTGCGTGGACCACGACTCCGCTAAAAACATTTTCTTCGCGCAGGTACTTCAAGATTTCAAGGTGCAGAGGACGGTGGTGCCAGGAATCGCCCTCGGTTAAATAAATGGTGACTTGGACGGCCATAATTTTGGCGAGATGGGATGACGCCTCCATTTTACAGCGCCCGCGCCAATGCCGCTCCGGCAATGACGGCGGCAAGCGAAAGCACATTGCTGCCGACGATGTTTATTCCGGTCAGCAACCATTGCCCCCGCTCCATGAGCGCGAAGCTCTCATAGGCATAACTGGAGAACGTAGTGTATGAGCCGCAAAAGCCAATCACAACCAGCAGTCGCCAGCGCGGATCGATCAGCACGCGTTCGGTCGAGAATACGAGAAAGAACCCGACCAGCAGGCTGCCAGTCACGTTGATGAGCAGCGTGCCGTAAGGAAATGCCGACGAAAAGTCGCGAGCGATTAACAGGCTGAGGAAGTAACGGGCGCTGGCTCCGACGACGGCGCCGAGCGCGATCCAGAGATAGTTCAAGATGGAGTCCTCCAACAAACGTTCTGTAGGAGTTATCAGCCCCAAGGGCGGTTAATGGCGAACTCCATCGCCAAGGGCAACAGTATAGCGCAGGCGCATGACAGGCATGACGCTAGTGCGAGCAGGGACGTGGGACGCGGCGGGCCGCCCTCTATATCTATATTCGGTACGCTTATTGTCGTCAGGGCTCCCTTCCTTGACACCCTGTTTTCAGCCCTTTATCCTTACGTATTGCTCCCTGAGAGACTTTCGTCTCTGTGCGCACTTCCGCGGGCCTTTGCGGTAATTTGAGTGGGGGCGGCGGAGGTTCCACGTTCCAATGTTCATCGAACTGAAAGATCTTGAGATTCGCCCAATTGATTTCCGGGAGGAGTTTGCCCCCGGCGCAATCGATCTAGGCCCCGAGGTGCGCCAGCGCTCGCCATTGCGCAGCGAGGGCCGGGCGGATCTGGTCGAAGAGCATCACGGCAAGCACAAAACCGTGCAGGACATTCGGGTGAAGGGCAAGCTCGATACGAGTTTGGAAGTGCTTTGCGCGCGTTGTCTTGAACCGGTTGTGCATCCGGTAGAGCGCAGTTTCGATCTTCTCTATCGGCCGCTGGGAATTGACTCTGGCCACGAAGAGCTTTCCGTGACCGACGCCGAAGCGGAAATTGGTTATTACGAGAATGGTGGCCTGCTGCTAGAGGACACACTGCGAGAGCAGGTACTTTTGGCTCTGCCGCTGAAAACGCTGTGCCGTGAGGACTGCAAAGGTTTATGTCCGCACTGCGGCAAGAATATGAATGAAATAGAGTGCGGATGCGTGGACGAACTAGAAGATCCGCGTTGGTCGGCTCTGAAAGAAATACGCGATAAACTGAATCAATAGACACTGAGAACTTAAAAAGGACATCATGCCTAATCCAAAACGAAGACATTCCCAGAAACGCACCGCCACGCGGCGCGCCCACGATTCCCTTTCGAAGCACTCCTTGTCGGAGTGTCCGAATTGCCATGAGCGCAAAATGCCACACCGCGCCTGCCCCAAATGCGGCACCTACAAAGGTCGCGAAGTTGTAGAGGTCGACGAAAAGTCCTAGTTCTTTCTTCTTCCCATGCCTAGCGTAATCGCTTTGGATGCGATGGGGTCCGACAAGGCGCCGAAGCCCGAGATTGAGGGCGCGCTGCAGGCGGCACGTCATCACGGCGTCAGCGTGCTTCTGGTCGGCCCAGAAACCCGGCTACGGGCAGACTTGGCCCGTTACCCTGGAGCGCGCCGGCTGCCTATCGAAGTCGTACACGCCAGCGAAGTCATTACCATGGAAGACAAAGTGGACGCGATTCGCGGCAAGCGCGATTCGTCGATCCGCGTCGGATTGCGCCTGGTGCGCGAAGGCCGGGCTGCGGGCTTTGTTACGGCGGGCAATACCGGCGCAGCCATGGCCACCGCAAAAGTCGTGCTGGGCGCGCTGCCCGGAGTGGATCGTCCCGCGCTGGCAGCGGCGTTTCCGACAGTCAACAATACCGCTGCGGTTCTGCTTGACGTCGGCGCGAATGTCGATTGCACCGCGGTTAATCTGGAGCAGTTCGCGGTGATGGGCGAGATCTACTGCCGCACCATCTTCGGCAAGAAGCGCCCTCGCGTAGGCCTGCTATCGATTGGAGAAGAAGAAGGCAAAGGAAACGACTTGACCCGCGCGGCTTTTCAGTTGCTGAAGCGTCTGCCCATTAATTTTATCGGCAACGTCGAAGGCCGCGACTTATACAACGGACACGTGGATGTAATCGTAGCTGACGGCTTCGTAGGCAACGTCGCGCTAAAAACTTCGGAGGGCGTTGCGCGCCTGGTCAGCGCAGTGCTCAAAGAAACTCTGAAATCGACGATCACACGGCAGGTAGGCGCCTATCTTTCGCGCCATGCGTTTTCGGATTTCAAAAAGCGGCTTGATCATACCGAGTATGGCGGCGCGCCGCTGCTTGGCATAAAAGGCGTATGCATCATCACCCACGGGTCGTCGAATACCAATGCCATCAAGAACGCGGTGCGGGTCGCGGCGGAATTTGCCGAAGGCAAAGTGAACGAAACCATCGAGCGCGAACTGGCAGGACTGAGCGCAACGTTGCAGACCTAGGTCAAAGGTGCGAGGTTAGATTGTAGAGGTTAAGATCCGCGGATCGCCGATGCCGCTGACGCAATGGGTTTAACCTTTGCAATCTAACCTCTGACCTCTGACCTAATTCTTACTATGACAAACACTTCTTCTCCAATCGCATTTCTTTTCCCTGGCCAAGGTTCGCAAGTTGTGGGCATGGGAAAAGAGCTGGCTGACAATTATCCGATCGCCCGTCGAACCTTCGAAGAAGCCGACGCGTCGCTCGGCTACAAGCTCTCGCAAGTGTGCTTCGAAGGTCCGGAAGAAAAACTGAAATTGACGGAGATTACGCAGCCTGCGATTTTGACGGCTTCGATTGCGGCATTTCGCGTGTTGCAGGAAAAAGGCGTGACGCCGCAATTTGTCGCCGGACACAGCCTCGGCGAGTATTCGGCGCACGTCGCCGCTGGCACGTTCACTTTTGCCGACGCCGTGCGCACGGTCCGAAACCGCGGAAAATATATGCAGGAAGCAGTGCCGGTTGGCGTGGGCGCAATGGCGGCGATTCTCGGCATGACGCTGGACAAGGTAAGCGCCCTCGCCAGAGAAGCAGCGCAGGGAGAAGTTTGCGACATTGGCAATATCAATTCTCCCGAACAGATTGTGCTCTCAGGAAACACCGGCGCCATAACCCGCGCCATCGCGTTAGCGACGCAACGCGGCGCAAAGAAGGCGGTAAATCTGCCCGTGAGCGCACCTTTCCATTGTTCACTGATGCAGCCCGCGCAAGACCGCTTGGCGCGTGATCTCGCCGCGTTGAGCTTTCGGAATCCTTCGTGTCCGATCGTCTGCAATGTGGACGCGGCACTCGTGACTCAGGCCGACGCTGCACGCGATGCGTTGATTCGCCAAGTCACCGCTACGGTGAAGTGGGAACCGTCCGTGCGACTGCTAATCGATAGGGGAGCGACTCTGTTCGTCGAAGTCGGACCGGCAAAAGTTTTGTGGGGATTAATGCGGCAGATCGATCGCTCAAAGACTTCTTTGTCGGTCGCAGACGAAGCCTCATTGCAGAAGACGCTGGCGCAGGTTACGACTGCAGCTTAGGTTAGTCTTTTAATACGGATACACCGTCAGCGTTTTATCCGACTTTTGCACGAACATGCGGGCGTGCTCGGCGCGTTCATTGACGACAACCTCCACTACAACGCCTCCGCCCCCAAAACCCTTCGTATTCGCGGCGCCGTAGATGCGATGGGATTTGATCAGGCCCCATTCCCCGCCCGGCCCCCAGTCGCGATAAAAATCGGCGTAACTATATTGAGCATACTTCTGCTGATGCTGCCGCCAGCCAGGGTCGTTGAAATATAGACCATAGGCACTTTCGTAATCCTTATGCTGGAGCGCGTCAAAGAACTTGTCGACACTGTGTTCTTCCGGCCAGTTGCGATACATCCACGCGAATCCGGCCAGCACGAGCACCGCCGTAATCGCGATCAATATCTTTATTTGGCGCTTGCGAGCTTTGGCTGTGTCGTATGGCTGAGCATCAAGAAGAGTCATAATCTCCTCTAAGCATAATGGATTTCAGCAAAATAGAGGTAATGAGGATTGGCCAAGCCTCGCGTCTGAACTGACTCAAACATAAGAAAGGGTTGCGCGGTGACGATGTTCTCCGCCGCAGCGGCGTGAAATCCCTTTCCATTTTGCCGGTATATACTGTTACGGAAGTCCCGGTCTGCGATTTTCCGGCTGTCCGTCCTCTAAAGAGACGCATTGAACTGCCGATGTACACCAAGTCAGTGAAATAGTAATCAGCCAATTCGCGGCTCGATCCCGGAAGCCGCAGAGTGGTGATATCCCATGGATAAGATACGAGCGCTCATCGTCGATGATTCCTCGGTGATGCGCAAGATTGTCGAGCGTTCGCTGCGGCAAGCGGGCATCGAATTAGAGAAAGTGGTGGAAGCCTCGAACGGCGCCGAAGCGCTGGCCGCTTTGCGCGACAACCCAGTCGACCTCATTCTCTGCGACATCAATATGCCAGTGATGGATGGGCTGGAATTTGTCCGCCAGTCGTCCACGGTCGAAAATGCCAAAGGTGTGCCAATCGTAATGATTACCACCGAAGGCAGTGAGTCCCACGTGGTGCAGGCATTGACCGCAGGCGCGCGCGGATACATCCGCAAGCCCTTTACACCCGAGCAGGTTAAAGAGCACGTCCTGCCGGTGCTAGGGAAAAAGCCATGAGCACAGATACTTCTTTAGCCACGCGCTCCCACGAGGAGAATTGGCAGCCGGTTCTCGAACTTGCGGTCGAGGAAGTTTTCGAGATCATGCTCGGCTGTCGGGTCAAGCCCGTGTCCGCCACCGATAACCCTCCAAACCGCGATTTCACCGCCATGGTCGGTTTGGCTGGAGCTTTGGGTGGAATCATAACGGTTTGCTGCAGTGCCAAAACCGCGAGCTGTCTGGCGAAAGCAATGTTGGGAGCAGCGGCCGAATCGGAGGGAGAGGTAGCCGACGCTCTTGGCGAAATCTGCAATATGGTCAGCGGCAATTTTGAAAGTGGCTCCGCGAAAATGAAGTCCACCTCGCAGGCTGCCTTCGACCGCATAGCGAGCATGCTGCGCGCGGGTGACTATCGCCTGCGCATTGAAGGCCACACCGACAA
>PLBX01000033.1:0-152 GCA_003135495.1 Acidobacteriaceae bacterium
TGGATCGACCCACCGACAACCGCAGTGCACATCCAGCGCCGCTTGCAGTCCTGGATTCATCACACTCCGTATCACGAGCGCTACAAATTCATTCCGCTCAGCCAAATCTCGCCCGATCTCCAGCACGCAGTAATCGCCGCGGAGGACGCGCG
>PLBX01000033.1:166-3473 GCA_003135495.1 Acidobacteriaceae bacterium
ACGCAGCAACTTGTAAAGAACCTATTCTTCGGAACGGGCCGCTCTGTCCTCCGCAAGGGCGCGGAGTTCACATTGGTACCGGCGGCCGAAATCGTCCTCGGCAAGCGGCGCATTCTGGAGATCTATCTCAACGTGGTCGAATGGGGGCCCGGTATTTATGGTGCAGAGTCGGCGTGTCGTTACTACGATGGAATCGCGGCTAGGAGTATCGGCCGGGAACAGGCGGCGCGGCTCGCGGCGATTCTGCCGGCGCCCCTGAAGCGGCGTCCCGAGCGGATGAATAGATACAGCGCGCTCATCCTTGAGCGGATGCGCCAAGTGGGTTGGTAATCGCGAGTAACTTCTTACCAATGCAGCGCGTATGATTTCTCCCGCGGGAAGCCCTTTCTCAATATCCCAGCTGCTTATTGACAATGTTCTTCAGCGGCTCGCCCTTCTCAAACCTGCCATACTGCTTCAGAAAGAAGCGCATCGCCTGATCCTGCCAATCGGCCGTGTGGTCCGCGCAGTGCGGCGACAACAAAACATTTTCCAGCTTGTACAGCGGATGCCCCGCCGGCAGCGGTTCGTGCTCAAACACATCTAACCCCGCTCCTTTGATTCGATTGGCCGATAGCGCACGGAGCAGCGCCGCCTCATCAATGACCGGCCCGCGTCCCACGTTGATCACCACCGCCGTCGGCTTCATCACCGCGAACTCCGCGTCGCTGATCATGTGCCGCGTCTCCTCGGTCAATGGGGCCGTCGCNNAGCACGCGCATGCTCATGGCATGCACGCGACTCGCCACGGCTCGGCCAATGTCGCCGTAGCCCAAAATCCCAACCGTCTGTCCAGCTACCTCTTCCACATCGAACTGCTCCCAGACCGATGCCGTCTGATTGCGAACCATCCGCCGGAAATCCTTTGCGAAATACAAAATCGCTGCCAGCACAAACTCCCCGAGCGAGGCGCTGAACACGCCACGGCCGTTGGTCAGCAGGATTTGGCTCTCAACAAGTTCGGGAAACAACAGGTTGTCCAGTCCAGCGGCTCGGGAGTGTACCCAGCGTAACTTCCTGCAAATCCCAAACAATTCGCGCAGCAACTCCCGCGTGCCCGACCACAGCAAGATCACCGTCGCATCCTTCCCTGCGTGGGCACACGCGGCGACATCCCCACATACTGTGTGCGGTAGCTCATTCAGCATGGCGAACTGCGGATCGTCTCCCGACGCCAGAACTAGAACCGGATTCTCTTTCCCCATACCCAATATCCTGCCACGCTCTTGTCCTAAACGGTGGCCGGAAGTGCGAGGACGACGCTGCCCGTGCCGACCGAAGCGTATTCCGGGCCAGGAGTCGGCTTCGAGGAGATCGCCGTTGTTCTCCCCCAAGCGCGTTTCTGGACCGCGTCACGTTCCTTTCAATCCCACCGACCACTGTTCACCTTTGCTCTGAAAGGCCGTGCAACCAAGAGATTACCCACGCGCACTTCCTAAGTCCTGCAGTGTGCACTTTTACGAATGAATTATGAATTGTTTATTCGAAATTTACGAGTTTTCGTGCTCAATGATCTGGGTTGAGTAATCCCAAGCAACATACCTGCACTGGGGATCCCAGCCGGGGGGCCCGACATGTTCCTCAAAACCGCAATGATGCTGCTGTGCACGGCAGGCATCGCATTTTACATGCGATTCCTGGTGGCGTTATGCAAGGAGCGCAAGCCTCGTTCAAGCGGTTATTGGGTGCGGTTGCGCCTCAACTCTGGCAAAGACTCGATAGTTGAACTACCGGAGCGGCGAAAACCAATGACTCGCACCGCGTGAAAACACACTGGAACAAGTATTGTGGAGGTCAAATTATGTTGAGGCGAACGAAGATCGTACAGATCGCCTTAGCTATCACAGTGCTGCTCGCTACCGCCGCCATCCTAGGAACCGCGGTCGCTCAAAGGGCAGCAGTTCCGAAGCCGCAGGACAAACTGGCACTCGGAGAGAATGAGGTCAAGCAGTTGCTGCTCCTCATGGATACCGACCAGAGCGGCAAAATCTCTAAGCAAGAATGGATGAAGTTTATGGAAGCGGAGTTTGACCGACTGGATAAGGACAAGAAAGGCCAGTTGGACGTCAAGGAACTAACCCAATCGAAATTGCGTGTAAGTCATCCCGTAAATGTGGGGAAGTGATGCCGGCTTCGCGCTCAATAAGAACACCGAGCCCACTCATCGCCCTTCGGTTCCCGTCTCCAAGTTCGAATGATCGTCTATGGACAAATGGCTCCGGCGAAGCTTTCGTAAGCAGACTGCGGAAATAGGCCGTGATTCAGGCGCAATTCCGGGAGGCACTGATAGTTGGCCCCGAAAGGAGATCACGAGTACGCGTAAAGACTCCTCCGACAATAACAATGCTCTCGTAGTGCAACGGTGGGGCGGAAGTCGAGCGATGAGGCAGATTGCGAAAAACGGAGGGAGTATTATGCGGATAACTATATGAGGTTAATGAGAACGGAGTGGAGCAATGCCCGAGTCCATTGACTGGCCGCCGACGCATGCAGCGCGACCTCGCCGCCGGCGTCTTTTCCTTTTCATTCTAGCCGTTCTTGCCGTCATTTTATTCGGCGGTCGGACCTCGTTGTCGAGTTACGTGGACCTGCTCTGGTTCAGGTCGCTCGGCTACGGAGACGTGTTCTGGAAAACCCTGAGTCTTCAGTGGGGAATCTTCGCAGCTTTTGCAGCGGCTACATTTCTTATTCTGTACGGGTCGTTCCTGGCTCTGAAGCGGGCGCATCTTGCCGATTTGCCGACCGGTCACACGATTCTAATCGGCGGACGACCGGTGAAGTTTCCGGTTGAGCCCGTCCTGCGCCTCTTTGCGCTCGGCGTGTCGCTCGCCATTGCCGCGGCAACCGGCGCCGGCATGATGCCGGAGTGGGCGACGCTGGCGCTCTTTTGGTTCGCGCCTCGCCCCACCGGTGGCGTCATCGACCCGATTTTTGGCAAGCCGCTGAACTTCTTTCTGTTCACCCTGCCCGCTTTGCAGCTCATCGCCGGCTGGCTGCTTTCGCTAGCCGTGATCGGCTGTCTACTCGCCGCCTTCTTCATCCTCATCACGGGCGGAGCCCGTGCCCTCACCGGGAGTCTCAGCCGCCACGTCACGTTACCTTGGCGCGGACTCTCCATCGCGTTTGCGTTTCTGTTGCTGATCCTTGCGATGCGTGCCTATATCGGCCGGTTCGAGCGCTTGCTTGACGATCATACGATCTTTGGGGGAGTGACCTACACGGATGCGCACATCACGCTCACCGGGATGCTCATCGTTTGCGTCGCTCT
>PLBX01000033.1:3525-4547 GCA_003135495.1 Acidobacteriaceae bacterium
GAGAAGCCCTACATTGTCTACAACACCGACTTGACGCGGCAGGCCTATGGATTGGACCGGGTCACGCAGCGCGAGTTTCCGGCGGAGACGACCGTTGAGGCTGCCGACCCGGCGAACAATCAAGCTACGCTTCAGAATATCCGGCTGTGGGACTGGCATGCACTGCAGGACACGCTGCGCCAGATTCAAGAAATCCGAACCTACTACGACTTCCCTGACATTGACATTGATCGCTATGAAATCGACGGCACGACTCGCGAGGTGATGCTCGCGCCGCGCGAGTTGAACGTGGATAAGCTTCCGGAGAGCAGCCGTAATTGGATTAACGAGAAGCTTATCTACACTCACGGCTACGGCATCACGATGAACCCGGTCAACGGGTTCACGGCGGAAGGGCTGCCCACGCTGATTTTGAGCAACATGCCGGTCCAGAGCACAGTGCGTAGTTTAGCCGTGAAGCGTCCAGAGATCTATTTCGGCGAGTTGACCAACACTGACGTCTACGTGAAAACGCGGCAGCAGGAATTCAACTACCCGCAAGGCGCGTCTAACAACCTCACGTCGTACGAAGGCAACGGTGGCATTCTTCTCGGCGGTTTCTTCCGGCGCATGATCATCGCGCTCGATCAAAGCGATCTCGCGAAGCTGCCGTTCAGCGATGACGTGAACAAGGATAGCCGGCTGCTGATGCGCCGCAACATACGCGAGCGCGTAGCGGCGTTAGCGCCGTTTCTCACCTACGATCCAGATGCGTACATCGTGCTCGACGACGATGGCCGTCTGTCCTGGATCATGGATGCGTTCACGGTTTCAGACAGCTATCCGTACTCGACCCATTATCGTCTCGACAACAATTCCATCAACTACATGCGCAACAGCGTCAAGGTGGTCGTCGACGCCTACACCGGGCAGATGACGTTCTACGTCAGTGATCCAACCGACCCGATCATCCGGACCTACGAGAACGTCTTCCCCCAGATGTTCACGCCGCTCAGCGCGATGCCGGCCGACCTGAAGGCCCA
>PLBX01000097.1:0-275 GCA_003135495.1 Acidobacteriaceae bacterium
CGGCGAAACTGGCGGAACTCGAAAACCTGCCAGTCCGCGTAGTCAAACTGACTGACGCCGAGGCCATCGAGTGCCAGTGCGTTGAGAATCTGCAACGCGAGGACATCCACCCGCTTGAGGAAGCTCTGGGTTTCAAGTCGCTCTTGGAACTCGGAGAGCCTGTCTACACCATCGCCACCATCGCGTCACGCGCTGGCAAAAGTGAGGCGTATGTTTACGGTCGTGTTCGCCTCGCTGACCTCATACCGCCCGTGGCCGAGGCATTCCTGAAAGAC
>PLBX01000097.1:325-4170 GCA_003135495.1 Acidobacteriaceae bacterium
CTGATTCCAGTGCGGGAGTTGGCGGCGTGGATCGAATCGAACATCCTGCTGCAACTGGCGTCCGCGCCCTTTGACAAGCAAGATGAGACGCTCGTTCCCGAAGCAGGTTCGTGCGTCAACTGTCCGAAGCGAACCGGATTCAACAAGCTACTTTTCCCCGATGTGCGCAAAGATTCCTGCACTTCGCCCGACTGTTTCCGCGCCAAGATCGACGCCTCCGTGAAAAAGACTCTGGAAACCAAGCCGCAGCTAATCCAGATTTCGGCGGCGTGGAATTCCCGCGAGGGCGCTCCCTTGGGACGGAATCAGTATGTGGAGTTGGAGATCAAGAAGGCTAAGGCTAACGGCGCAAGCACCAAGCTATCCGCTAACCAGAAGCCATGCGAGAAGATGGCCGAGGCCATCGTTATGGACGGCGGCAAGCGCGGACAGGTCGTCAAGGTTTGTGCCGATCCAGCTTGCCGTATCCACCACCCCAACACGCCCTCTCCGCAGCAAGTCGAGCGGGAGCGGGCGGAGGAACGGAAGCGCACCGAGAAGGAGAAACTGGCTATTACGACTCGCCATCGTGTTTTGGCTACGATCCTCCAGCGTGTATCGGCTCCGTTAAAGAAGGCTGACTTGCTGGCGGTCGCCCACTATCTGATCGGCCATCTCTCCTACAGCCAAGTCCCGGCTCTGGCGAAGCGGCACAAGGTAGAGGCGAAGAAGGACTCCGCGTCCGCACAGGAGCTTCTAGCCAAGAAAGTGGGTGCCTATGACGAGGCCGAACTGTGCAAGCTGCTTCTCGAAATCAGCCTGCTGGATTCGGCGTATCAACGATCCACCGCAAACCGCGACGACGTTCTCATGGACGCCGCCAAACGCTACCGAGTGGATACGGAGAAGGTCCAGAAAGCCGTGGCCAAAGAATTCGCGACGAAGCGAGACAAGAAAGCAATCAAGCCGAAAGGTCACAGGGCGGCAGCCTAAGTCGATCCCTTCTTGATTTGTGGGCGGAGTGCCAATTTGCACTCCGCCTTTTTTATTGAATTGGAAACCGGGCCGTTCTGTCGGGGCAAACTTGGCATCTCATCCCAGGACTACATCCAGCTTTGGCGATGGCTAAGTTCAGCACCCAGGCCATTCAAAAGACTGTAAGATTCGCGTGCTCCGGTTTTCAGCACTCTCCTGCGACCCTCGACATTTGTTTACAGCGTGCGTGCCGTCCTCTATTGTTGTTCGTTAGCATGGTGCAGCGGACTTTCGCTGCCCTCGGCGTGGTGACCTAATGGCACGAGTATTCAATCTTGACACGGCAGCTGTGGACATTCGCAAAAACCTCGCTCGGTCGTTCCAATCCGCCAACGTCAACTTTCTGATTGGCTCGGGCGCGTCATATCCCGCAATACCATCAGCGGGAGCTGTGGAAGAAGAAATCGCGAGCCTCTTTGAGGCCGGCGACGAAGATGCAGCCTATCTGAAGCTATACGATTTTCTCGCGACCATCCAAGCTCCGACTAACAAGCTGATCGCGGGCGTAGCCGATGCTAATAACGCCACGGTGGTCGGGAACTATACGGAATACCTCGGCATCATCGAAGTAATCCTTAGCGAACGTCGAACTTCGCTGCTGCCTAAACAGGCGGCGATCTTCACCACGAACTATGACCTGTTTATTGAACAGGCGTCGCTTCCATACCTGGCAATGCGACTGAACGACGGTTTTAGCCGCGTGCCCAGTCTTACCGGCCGGTCGGAATATTCCTCGCGAACATTCTTCACGACGACCTCAAGCACGGGGAATCTTTATAACTATAAAGTCGATATCCCTTGCATTAATCTCATGAAACTCCACGGGTCACTCTCCTGGAAGAGGGACGGGGACAGCATCCTATTCTCAGTCACGAACACGCCGCTCTTGCCTGCCGGGAAGACGGCTGCACAAGCGAAGGCTTTCGTAGATGCGTATGCGGTCGTTTTGCCTCAGACCAAGAAGTTCCATACAACGCTAATGGATAGCACTTATTATGAGCTTCTCCGCATTTATGCGAATGAGCTGGATCGCGAAGGAACGTTGCTGGTGTCCTTTGGTTTCTCATTCGGAGACTCGCACATCCTGGGTATCACCAAGCGTGCTCTGAAGAATCCGACGTTGAGGCTAGTCACATTCGCGTTCAACGATGCTGATCGAGAAACATACCTTAAGCGCTTTGAAGGTTGCAACAACGTCGACATCATCGCTCCCGGCCCTCCCGCAAACCTAGACTTCGCTAAGTTCAACGGGGTGTTACGGGACATTCTGCCCGCCCTGGACGGAAAGAAGAAATGAACGTCACGAAGCTCACTCAAGACGCCGTCCTGAGGATAGGCGAGGTTGCAGGCGTCGACGGGCGAAAGATTTATGTCCTTGTCGACAAGAACAAGAACCTCTCTGACATGTTCTTCGATGGGGACATACTGAGAAACATTTCTGTCAACAGCCATATCGAAATTCGCAAGGGCTTTCTGAGCCTTATAGGCCGCGTAGAAGGGGAAAAGATCGAGGAAGACTACCTCGCGCCGACTGGTGAGGAATTCGAGCCCGTGAACAGGAACAAGCGGGTCCTGACTGTGGCACTTGCAGGCTACATCGACGAGCGAGGCGCGTTTACTGGTGGAACGAAGGAGCTGCCGCTGATCGGAAACGAGGCGTACATCGTTACCCGAGAGAAAATCAGGCGAGTCCACAATCTCACACGGGACGACGGCTCGCCCGCAATTATGATTGCCAAGATCGAGGGGCCCGACTTCGATATTGAGTTTCCAATAGATGGACTGTTTAACAGCCACATCGCCATCTTTGGCAATACGGGTAGTGGCAAGTCCAACACACTCGCATATCTCTACCAGGAATTCGTGCGTGTCCTCACAGCCCGCAACGCCGCTGCTTTCTCAGAGAATGCGCGCATTCTGCTGTTGGACTTCAACGGAGAGTACATAGCTCCTCAATGCATATCGCCCAGCAAAAAGGTCTACAGCCTTTCAACGCGCCAGAATGGCGCGGACAAGCTGCCGATGGAGGAAGACGCCCTCCTAAACATCGAAGTCATCTCGATCTTGGCAGATGCGACGGAGAAGACCCAAAAGCCTTTCCTAAGTAGGGCCGTGCGGTTCTACAGAAAAGTGATGAGTGCAGACGACGGGAACCCCGAGGATTACCTTAAGAACGTCCTACGCAATCGTGTGCGCGACGTTTTGCAAATGAGCGATAAAGTTCGGGCGTTCCTGCTCCTTGACTACTTCAGAGAGATATTGCCTTCTGAGGACGCGGATGGTGATCCGGTGGATATTGCCTCCGATTTGACGTGGCACAACACGAGCTGTGAATTCCGTATTAGGCCGAATGGCCCTTTTCTCGCGCAGAACCCTGCTAGCATTACGGACACTATTCTTTATCAGCACGTCGACACTTTTGAGCTTGGCGATAGCCTTCTCTCCAGGCTCATCGTCTTTTTGTATCTGCAATTAATCTTCGACATCCTCGTGAACCGGGCGCAGAACGAGCACGTCGCGCCCGTGATAAACAGGCTGAAGGCAAAGAAAGGCGACATTGACAAGATTTTTGACATGGGAAACGACGCAGCGTTCTGGCAAAGCAACTTTGTCGTTGTTAGCCTGGCGGACGTCAATCTGGAGATGAGGAAGACCCTGCCGCTGTTGCTAGCTAAGAAACTCTACACGGAACAGAAGGAAACGGGACAAGGCAGGACTCTGAGCATCGTGATCGACGAGGCGCACAATATTCTTTCCACACAGTCCTTCCGTGAAGCGGAGAGCTGGAAGGATTATCGATTGGAGACATTCGAGGAAATAATCAAGGAAGG
>PLBX01000498.1 GCA_003135495.1 Acidobacteriaceae bacterium
CGATCATTGACCAGCATGTACAGAAACAGCAGCGCTGGCGGCATGGCCAGAACGGCGATCACATTCACCAGCAAAACGATGTATACCAGCGGAATACTTGGAATCAATACCAATCCGGCCGCGGCCGCCGCTTCGAGAAGAAGAACGAGGTAGAACGATTTCCCTTGGTTGAATGGCAGGTTCAAACTGTGCGGGCGTCGCGCAACCTCTCCAAAAGCATATGCGGATGAAGTCGAAATCGTAATTGCCGCGACCATTCCGGCTTCGAAAATACCCAGCGCGAAAAGAGCAGCTCCCCAGTGTCCAACAAATGGCTGCAGCGCCTGCGCAAATTCGGCAGCTTCAAAATTCGCCGACGGCATGTGATGCATGAATAGAGGAGCCGTTGCCAACATTGTCGCCAGCGCCGCCACGGTCGCCAAAGTCGCCCCCAGTGCCGTGTCTACGCGCCCCATCTGAATATCGCGCGTGGTCAACCCTTTGTCCGCGATCGCGCTCTGCTGAAAGAACAGCATCCATGGCGTAACCGTCGCCCCAATATTGGCAAGAAGAATCAGCACCGTCTCCTGCGTAAGTCCGCCAGGCAACGGTCGCCAAGTAATCATCGCACTGCCGACGGAACTCCAATGCGGATGCGTCAACAGAGCAACCGGAACAAATACAAGGTTAAACATCGCAGCGCCCAAAATGATGCGCTCCCATGTCCAGTAGCGATGCGTCATGAGCGCGACTGAGAGCACCCCCAAAGCGCCGATTACCGCAACTGCGGGCCGCACCCCGAAAAAGCCGAGGCCAGCGCGAATCGCGATAAACTCCGTCACCAGAGTTAGAAAATTACCGACCATCAGGTCGACCATCGAAAACCAGCCCCAGAAAGGGCCGAAGCGGTCAAAGATTAATTCTGCATGTCCGCGGTGAGTGGCAGCGCCTAATCGCACCGTCATTTCCTGCACCACGCACGCCATCAGAAATGTGAGCACTACGAACGGAATGAAGAATCCAATGCCAAACCGAGCGCCAGTAGCCGCATACGAGAGCATGCTGGGCCCATCGTTCTCGCCAAGCATCACAAGAATGCCCGGGCCAATCAGTAGCCAGAACAACCGCAATCGCGGGCGGAATCCGCGGCGCAGCCGAGTTGCCGAGACCCTTTCGCGGTCGTGCGCCCGGTCAATGTCTTCATGCGTGATGACGACATCGGATTGAGATACGGCACTTCCTTGCGGCTCCGATGATGTCCCTGCTTCGTTCATTCAGTTGATATCGCGAGAAAGGAAACACTCGACGATTGCTCCGCAACGGATCATTAGCGTAAGTATACCGCAGCGGATAAACTACAGTTAATTAACTTTTTTGCAGAGGTGATCAACTTAGAGTAATCAACTTTAGAGAAGGATTGACAGATTAGACTGAGTTCCTGGATGCGCTCTTTGCATTCGCTAACCGCACCCATACCTTTTCGGCCGCTGACGTTCCCAGGGAAACCTCGCCAATGCCACTCGTCAGAGTCAGCGTGTGATCGTAGTTGCGGTGCGCGATACGCAACTTCGCGCCGGGCCGAATCCCGCGCCGCTCCAGAAACTCCAGCAATTGACGGTCCCGTTCATAAATGCCGCTCACTTCTACTTGCTGACCGGGTTCCGCCTGGGCAAGAAGCAGCAGCCCGCGCCGGCGCCGGCTTGCGGGACTTTCCAGTTCGGTTAAATTTCCATGCGGGCAGGCCACACCGTGCCCCAATTTTGCCAGCAGTCTCGCTTCAAAATCAGGTGATACGGCGTGTTCCAGGCGTTCTGCCTCATCGTGCACCTTGTACCATTCCATTCCAAAAATTTCGGCAAGCATGCGTTCGATCAGATGGTGGCGAACCGTTAACTTTCGCGCAATCTTTCGCCCAGCAGCCGTCAAACTAACTCGCCCGTCGGTATTCACCCTTACCAAGCCATCTTTTTTGAGACGGCGAACTGCCATGGTGACCGCTGGAGGCGATACTTTAAGCCAATGCGCCAGCGTAGCCGAGATAACCGTCTCGCCTTCACTCTCCGCCTCAAGAATCGCCTTGAGATAATCTTCTTTCGAAACTGTAATCACAAGAACCGTATTATACGTCGAAGCGTTAAGCGTAGTTAATGAGGTTTGTAGGGGATGAAGTAACGCTTCGGCGGCTACGAGCCAAGACCGGCGTCTAGACAGCCCTGATTGCTCGTAGCTCGAGGCGCGTAGCTCGCAGCCTCAGCTCATACCTCGCAGCCCAGCATCAGTCGCCGGCGTTTGACATCATCTTCGCGCGCCCCTACCCTTGAATGTCTCGACTATGAAGATTCTCGTTATCGGCGGTGGCGGACGCGAGCACGCCTTGGTGTGGAAGCTTCGGCAATCGCCACGAGTCACTGAGATTTATTGCGCCCCGGGTAACGGAGGCATCGCGGATGAGGCGGAGGGTCTGCCGGTTGACATAAAAAATCTCGACTCCCTGGTCGCCGTCGCGAATCGAATCCAGCCCGACCTAACCATCGTGGGACCCGAAGTACCCTTAATGCTTGGCGTGGTAGACGAATTCACGATACGAGGCTGGCGCACCTTTGGTCCGACCCAAGCCGCCGCCCGGCTCGAATCCAGCAAGAGTTTCGCCAAACAATTCCTGCAGCGCCATCACATTCCAACTGCGCATTATGCCATTTGCGATTCGTCGCCGCAGGTGCGCGACGCGCTCCCGCATTTTCACACTCCCATCGTGGTAAAAGCTGACGGCCTAGCTGCCGGTAAGGGCGTGGTCATCGCGAAGAGTAAAGACGAGGCCGCGACTGTTGCCAATGAAATGCTCAGCGGCAGGATGCTCGGTGAGGCCGGATCGCGCGTCGTGCTGGAAGAGTTTTTGCAGGGAGACGAACTCTCGTTTCTGGTGGTGAGCGATGGCGAGCGCGTAGCGCCGCTGGTCGCAGCGCAGGACCACAAGCGCGTCGGCGACGGCGACACCGGGCCGAATACGGGTGGTATGGGCGCCTACACCACGCCCACGATTATCGACGCTCAGATGCGCGATTGGCTGATCAATCACATCGCGCGGCCCGTAGTCGCCGGCATGAAGGCCGAAGGCGCGGAGTATAAGGGCGTGCTCTACTGCGGATTGATGATGACGGCCCGCGGCCCGATGGTTCTCGAATTCAACTGCCGCTTTGGCGATCCGGAAACGCAGCCCATACTGATGCGGCTCGAAAGCGATCTAGTTGAAGCCATGGAGGCGTCGATCGAGGGCCGCACCAGCGACGGCGACTTTAAATGGTCGAATGATTCGTCCGTATGCGTAGTGATGGCTTCCGGCGGCTACCCCGGCATCTTTGAGGCAGGAAAAAAGATTTCCGGCCTTGATGAGGTGGCGAACTTGGATGGCGTTAAAGTGTTCCACGCCGGCACCTCGAAACGAGACGGATCTTTTTTTACTTCTGGAGGACGCGTGCTCGGGGTTACAGCGAGAGCGGTGGATCTGAAGATTGCCGTGCAGCGCGCCTATGAAGCCTGCTCGAAGATCACTTTTGACGGAGCGCATTACCGGAAGGATATTGCGGCGCGAGCGTTAAAAAAATAACTGCTATGAATTTAGAAATTTTAGTATCCGCAGGCTGCCCCTGAGTGGCCTTCTAAGCTTCGAATAATAACCGTAACTACTCTACTGCGAATGGTGCAAAGCAATCATGAACAAACCGCTAGTTTCAATCGTTATGGGCAGTGACTCTGATTTGGAGATCATGCGCGAAGCTGGTAAAGCTCTCGACGAATTCGGAATTCACTACGAGATGGATGTAACCTCAGCCCACCGCTCTCCCGACCGCACGGCCGATTATGCCCGTCGGGCCGCTGGGCGCGGAGTTCGCGTGATCATCGCCGGAGCGGGCGGCGCAGCACACCTGGCCGGAGTCATCGCGGCGCACACAACTTTGCCCGTCATTGGTGTCCCCATTCCATCGACTTCTTTGCAAGGAATGGATTCGCTTCTCGCCACCGTGCAGATGCCAGCAGGCATTCCAGTGGCAACCGTTGCCATCGGTAAGCCAGGAGCTACCAACGCTGGAATTCTAGCGGCTCAGATTTTAGGAGTTGCCGACGCGGCGATGGCGAAGAAACTCGAAACGCATAAACAAAAACTTGCGCGCAGCGTGGAAGAAACATCAAAGAAGCTAAAAGCCCAAAAAGATTAGCGCTGTATAGGGACGGTGCCCGTGTGGGGATGGGCGCCCGCGCGAGCTTGCCCTGAGCGAAGTCGAAGGGTCCAAGCCGTGCGAAGCGCGGCAGCATTTCGTCTCTCGCCACAGCGGCAGCGAGATCCAATCACAGCTTCAGCCCCTTCAAATACTCCCGAAACTCATCCCCTAAATCTTTGCGCTTCAGCGCAAACTCTACGGTCGCTTTGAGAAAGCCGAGTTTGTCTCCTGTATCATGCCGGCGTCCCTCGTACACGTAGGCATACATTTTTTCCCTCTGCAGCAGTCCGCGCAATCCATCCGTGAGCTGCAACTCGCCGCCCGCGCCCGGTTTGATATCAGAGAGCGTCTCGAATACCGTGGGCGTCAGAATGTAACGTCCGATCACAGCCAGGTTCGAAGGCGCATCCTCCACCGAGGGCTTTTCCACCAGATCGAGAACTTCAAACAACTTTCCCCCGGTGCCCGGCACTTCCTTCGCCTTCAGCACCCCATACGAAGAAATCGCCGGACCCTCGACGACCTGGGTCGCGATCACGGAGCAATGCTTCTCGTCGAACACCTGCATCAATTGCTTTAGCACCGGCACTTTGGCGTCGATCACGTCATCGGCAAGCAGTGTTGCAAACGGTTCGTCGCCGATTAATTCGCGCGCTGTTAGTACCGCATGCCCTAAACCGAGCGCCTCTTTTTGCCGAACGTACGCCACATAAATCATGTCGGAAATCTGCCGTACGATCTTGAGCAACTCGTGCTTGCCCTTTTCCTCGAGCATCTTCTCGAGTTCGTAGCTGACGTCGAAATGATCTTCGATGGCACTCTTGCCCCGGCCGGTAATAATAATGATCTGGTCGCAACCCGCCGCCAGCGCCTCTTCCACGCCATATTGAATGATCGGCTTATCAACCAAAGGAAGCATCTCTTTTGGCTGGGCTTTGGTTGCCGGCAGAAAGCGAGTGCCTAATCCGGCCGCCGGGAAAATCGCTTTACGAACTTTTCGGATCTTCCGGCGGTCGCCATCCGTTCGTCGTTCTTCTTGCGTCATTGCTGGATTTTTCATTTTTGTGGTGAGTTGCAGTCCCGAGCTGCAGTCCAATGGCCGATCGTAATGTGGGCAAAATCCAAAACTTATTCTACTGCTCTAAACTTCGCGCGTCGCTTCTTCTCGTGCTTCGAGCTCTTCCAGCAAATCTCGCAACGTCTGCAAGATCCCTCCGGCGCTGTCGATCTTAATCGAGAACTTCAGCGTTCCATCTGGAGTAAATTGCGTGCCCCGCTGTGATGCCACAAAACGCGCCAGCTTCCCAGGATCGATGGCGGCATTGGCGCTGAACTTGATGTTCACAAATTCGCGCTTACGCTCAATCGCCGTCGCGCCAACTCGCATTGCTTGCAATTTCAGCCGCGCGTAATCGAGCAGATTGCGCACCGCCGTCGGCGTCTCGCCGTAGCGATCAACCAACTCCGATCGCACATCGTTGAGTTGCGACTCCGTCTCGACACCCGCGACGCGCTTATACATGCGAAGGCGCTGGTTCTCCTCTTTGATGTAATCGGATGGAATACGGATGTTCAGCCCGAGATTAAGTTGAATCTCCGTGACCTCAGTGCCGGCTTCGCCCTTCATCTCGCGCACAGCGCGCTCCAGCATCTGCGTGTAAAGTTCGAATCCCACCGCTTCGATGTGGCCGCTCTGTTCTCCGCCCAACAGATTACCTGCGCCACGCAACTCAAGGTCAAGTGCCGCAATTTTGAAACCCGCGCCGAGGTCGGAGAATTCCTTAAGCGCCGCCAGCCGACGGCGCGCAATCGGCGTCAACTCGATTTCAGAAGGCAATAGCAAATACGCGTAGGCACGGCGATTCGAGCGGCCCACGCGCCCGCGCAACTGATAGAGCTCAGACAATCCCATTCGATCAGCGCGATTGATGAGAATCGTGTTGCACAGCGGAATATCTAGTCCGTTTTCGATGATCGTCGTCGAGACAAGAATGTCAGCCTCATGATGCATGAACTTCAGCATCACTTTATCCAGCTCCCCTTCGCCCATCTGCCCATGACCAACGAGCACGCGCGCACTCGGAACCATCGCTTGAAGCTTGGCTGCGATTTCCCAAATCGTATCGATACGGTTGTAAACGAAGTAAACTTGGCCGCCCCGCTCGAGTTCCTGCTCGATCGCGGACTGAATCAACTTCTCATCCCAATTCGCGACCACCGTCTGAATCGCCATGCGATCTTTCGGCGGAGTCTCAATCACACTCATATCACGCAGCCCGACCAGCGACATATGCAGAGTGCGAGGAATCGGGGTTGCGGACATGGTAAGAACATCGACTTCGGTGCGCATTTGCTTGATGCGTTCCTTATGGCGCACGCCAAAGCGCTGTTCCTCATCGACAACGAGCAAGCCGAGATCGGCGAATTTCACATCCTTTGAAAGAAGACGGTGAGTGCCGATCAGAATGTCCACCTTGCCCGCCTC
>PLBX01000179.1 GCA_003135495.1 Acidobacteriaceae bacterium
GGAGCGGTTTGAGGTGATCAGGCGGGCTCCAGAGGAGATCAGGATCCCCGCCCTGTGTCTGCGAAAAGCGCAGACACAAGGGACGGGGCACCCGCTTACTTTTTATTAGCCTTGGGATGGGTGCAAGACGCGGAAGGTGCTGCCGCCTTGGGACCAGACTAGGACCAGGGCATCCTGTCCTTTGGGGACGCTGGATAGGACCTGGGCCGCGTCGCTGGCTGACTTGGCGGGTTGACGGTTCACTTCCGTGATTACGTCTCCGCGCTGCAGGCCGGCGTTGTCGGCGGGGCTGCCGGGCTGGACTTCTTCCACGACCGCGCCCTGAACCGAGCCGCGAAGCTGGAGTTCGTTGCGGACGTCGGGAGTCAGTTCGCCTAGACTCAGGCCCCAGCGGCCTTTTCCGTGTTCGGAGCCGGCAACTTCGGAGCCTTTCGGGCCGCCTAGCGTTTCCAGCGTCACGGAGATATTTTCCGTTTTGCTGTCACGCATGACTTGCAGTTGGAGCGTATCGCCGGGACGCTTCTGGGCGACGATCATCTGGAGTTGTCCGGCATCGTTGACGGGCTTGCCGTTGACTTCGGTGATTACGTCTCCGGTGCGCAGACCGGCTTTGGCTCCGGGCGCGTCGGACTGAACTTCGCTGATGAGCGCTCCCTGCGCTTTATTCATGTGGAAGAACTTCGCGTTGTCTGGCGTCACGTCGGAAATTTGAACGCCGATGAACGCGTGAGTTACTTTTCCATCGCGAATCAGAGTGTCGACGATCGGCTGCACGATCTGAGTAGGAATCGCGAAGCCCATGCCGGAGAACGATCCTGAAGATGAGATCAGGAAGGTGTTGATGCCGATGAGTTCGCCGTGTGCGTCAACCAAGGCTCCGCCGGAGTTGCCGGGATTGATGGCCGCGTCGGTTTGAATGAACTCGCCGGGTTTGCGGCGATCGCTCGGATCGGGGTTTGGACGATTGAGCGCGCTGACGATGCCGCGGGTTACCGTGAAGCGGTATCCGTAGGGGTTGCCGAAGGCGAGCACGGTTTGTCCGGGATGCAGGCTGGTTGAGCTGCCCCAGGGAACGCTCGGCAGGTTGTGTCCATCGACCTTGATGACGGCGAGATCGGTGAGCGGATCGGCGCCGACGAGTTTCGCGGAGAGCACTTCGCGATTGCTCATGGTGACGCGGATGTCGACGGCTCCATCGATGACGTGGTTGTTGGTGACGATGTAGCCGTCAGGGGAGATGATGACGCCGCTGCCCAGGCCGTGCTCCATGCGGTTCTCGGGCTGCGACGGCATGCGGAATTGACGGCCGAATTGGCGTCCGTTGCCCTGGTCGCCGAAGGGGCCATTGGGGCCGAAGAACTGCTGCATGTCTGGCATGCCTTGGTCATCATTATTGTTATTGCTATTGCCTCCGGCTTGTTGCTGGCCGTTGGACTTTGAGGCGACGGTGACGTTCACGACGGCTGGGGTGACGCGAGCGGCCAAGGTTTCCATGGCCTGGTCGAGGCTGAGCAATGCGCCGACGCTGTTGTCGTCGAGCGCAGCGGCAGCCGGAGCTGCGGTGGCGGCGCGGGCGGTTTTGGTTAAGTTGAGTGTCGCGACCGATCCGACGGTGGCCACGGCCAACGCGGCCGCGAGCACTCGTTTGGTGGATAGCGACTTGAAGCGTTCTGTCCACTTCTGCATTTTTGTTTCTCCTTAGTGTTGTTACTCGAATTTGTTACTCGAATTCTTGTTACGAGTTGTTATTTGCGTTTTGTTATTTCTGTCTTGCTTAAAGCTGGCTGCAACTAATTATCTAGTTGTTGCTGGCAAAAATTTTTTGCCGTTAAATCGAGTTTGCCACCGGCAACTTTGCTGCGATTGCCGGTGTGCGGTTGATCCAAGTCAGTTGCCACACCTGGACGAAAATTGGCGAATTTGAATCTCCATACTGGACGGTTTGAACGAAAACCAGTGTCTGAAATTGGGGCATGGTTTCCGGCTGCGAAGTTACGCTGGCTTCGACGAATCGCTCGTGCGGCATTGGCGTTGACGTGGGCGTGTTCAATCGGGCAGCAACCGGAGTGGGCGCAAGTTGATGTTCGGGTCTGGTGGGGCGAAGCGCGGCCTGCCTGACTGAGGTCAGCTTTGCTGAAGTGTCCATCCGGGTCCGTACTAGCCGGGCGGGGACGACGGGCGCTCCATTGGACAATGCGGGCACGAACGATGCTGCTTTGGTAGATGCGGCATTGGTGAACGCGGTCTGGCTGAGATTGGCTGAGGATACTGGGCGGCTTGCCCTTGTGCCGGCATCGACTGATATCAATTTTGGTACATGAGGCATGGCGGCCAGGCACAGCAGGGAGAAAATTCCTACCATGCCGACAGCCGGGGTCCAGACGCGAGTGGCTGCCGGACGATTTTTGTTAAGAATCTCGGTGAGGCGGAGCGAGGCTTCACGAGCGCGATGGACTGCCGCTTGCGCCATCGCCCAACCTCGGCGCGACATGCTTTTTTCGAGTAATGACACGAGGCAAGTGGCGTAGCCGTGAGGATTGCCGGTTTCGGCAAGAACGGCATCGTCACAGGCCATTTCGCGTTCTACGGAGAGCCGTTTTTCAATCCACCAAACCGCGGGATGAAAGAAGAACAGGCCGCGCACAATTTTCTGAATCAGATTGGTCCAGTCGTCTCCACGCTGGAGGTGCGCGAATTCATGAAGCAGAATCGCGTTGAGATCTTCAGGCGAAAGTTCACGCAAGGTCCAGGCTGGCAAAACAATCGTCCGCTTCCAGAAGCAGATGGCAGCGGGCACGCGAACATCGTCGGAAGTAACGATCGAAACTGGCCCGGAGGCAAACAGCCGCGTTCCGTGTTGTCGAGGTCCCATGAAGGAAGAACTAGACGACGCGCGGATGGTATCGACCGTCTTTCGCAGGACCGGATCCAGATCGGCAATGTCGATAGGGCGACAGTTTTGCCGAAGCTGTCGCAATCGCCAAACTCCAGCGGCCAAGCGGAGCATCGCGATCGACGCTCCAACCGCCCACGATATGAAAACGAGCACGGCCCAGCGTTCCGGGATCGAAATTGCCGGATGCATCCGCAATTGGAATGGAATGGCGGATTGCAGCGGAAGAATGCCGCCTGCGCCGGGTTCGCTCAGAAATGGCAATGTGGCGATCGTCAGTAATGCTAAAAACCAGACGGCGAATCGGGTGCCGGCATTCTGCCGCCGCAAAGCGCACAGCACTCCCCAGGCTAGGAAGGTAATCACGAATCCGGCGGGGAGCGCGTTGAAAATGTGCTCCACCGAGGTCTGCGATACGGTCTGGAGTAGGGTTTGCATGGCGAGTCCGCTCATTTTGTCTCGGTTCGGCCCTTTCCGGCCGGAGCCGTCTCCGACCGACTCGTCTCAGGTCGAGCCGCGTCTGGACGATCTAGCATCTGCCGCAGGCGAGCAAGTTCCTGTGGTTCGATACCCTGATCTTCGAGAACGTTCAAGACCAGCTCTTCGTGCGAATTCCGAAAAAAGCGGCTCACCAGATGGCGGATTTCAGAACGCGTGGCTTCCTGCTGCCCGACCAATGGCGTATACACGTGAGCTCTTCCATCCTTTAGATGCTTCAGGTAGGCCTTTTTCTCTAATACCCGGATGGTGGTCAGGACCGAATTGTAAGCGAGGGAAGAAGCTGGAGAAGAAACAAGATTAATAGAATCAAGCACTTGCTGCACCGTTCCGGGGCCCTTTCGCCACAGCACATTCATAATCCGGAGTTCGGCTTCGGTTAAAGTTCCAGACTGTCTTGGCGGCACTTCGCGCCCTCCCAATACCTTTAGACGTATGGATCGAGGAAAAGTAACTAATAATTTAGTTGCAAGGGGGAAAGTACGAGTTGCCCGGGGGTTCAGATGCCCGCAAAAAAGGGGAAACGGCCCGAGCTACGCTTGGCGCGGGCCCTTCGACTTCGATCGGGGCAGGCTCACGAGACGCCCGTCCCCACAGTCGACCCTCTCACGCGGCCTTGCGGGTTTGAACGACTAGTTCTTTTTCTTTGATCTCTACTTGCTCGCTTTTGATGTCCAGGCGCAGGCGGTTGTAGATGCTCATGTACTGGTTTGCGACCCAGACCAGGGCAAATAGGGCCACCAGATATCCGCGCCATCCGGGATACAGCAACTTGAAACGAGTGATGAGGAGAAAGAGGGCGGCTACGTAGTGGCTGAAGCAGTATTCGCAGGTGAACAGGTAAAAGAATTTGCGCCGGGGACGTTCGGCGCGTATTTGGACTGTTGCTGGCAGTAATCGCGAGGCTCGCGGAATACTTCTTCGTGGGTGACGGTCCAGGCAATACTGTCGATGGGTATCGCCAGGATTAGCAAGGTGATGAATTGAAGTCCAAACGACATGGTGGTATTCGATGCGTGGGGTGGGAAAATGTCGCCGGCCAGAGTTCACAACGTCGTTGGGCGACCAATTGAATCGGTAGTGGCGGAAGCGAATGGGAGTCGAACCCATCAATCCCACAGAGTGAGATTCGCCGGTTTTGAAGACCGGGACGATCACCGGACCGCATGCGCTTCCGTAGGAGCAGCCTACTTGGTCTGGTCGACGACCTCAAGCGGTTTGGTTTTTTCTGGGACGCGCTGAGGGCGAGTCCTGTTCAGCGCTGATGAAAGCGGAAGTTGGAAAGGCCCCCTTCTCGAAAAGCGCGA
>PLBX01000334.1 GCA_003135495.1 Acidobacteriaceae bacterium
CCGCCATTGCACTTCACAACTTTCTTCGCGGGGCAGCCAAGATTCAAGTCGACTAGATCGAAGCCGAGGTCTTCCACCAGGCGCGCGGCATCGGCCAGCACTTTCGGACTGCTGCCGAAAAGCTGGGCTGAGATGGGGTGTTCATCTTCGTAAAAGTGAAGATAGCGCCCGCGGACGCGCTGATCGCGCAGCACGCCGTCGGCCGAGGTGAANNGTCATGATCAGGCCGCATCCGCCCAGATTCTTGATGAAGCGGCGGAAGACGGTGTCGGTGACTCCGGCCATGGGTGCGAGGACGGTGGCGGGGGCTATGCGGACGTTGCCTATGGTGAAAGACGCGGGAAAAGTGCGCGGGGTCCGACCCACGGCGTCAACGGCCGGAGTGCTCGTGTTGCGCGGGGTGTCCCAGAACTTACTCACAGCTATATTCTACGTCCTTTCGGCAGATACTCCGGTGTGCGACAATGCCAGCGAATCGAGAACGATATGGTCGAAAAACTCCGCGAGATACTGCTGACTCGGTACATCGGCTCCATGCTGATTGCCTTGTTGTGCTCGCAAGCTTTCATCGTGCTTATCGAAAAAATAGCCCAGACAATATTTTGGATTATCAACGACCAGCGTTCTCGCTCTGCTCTGGACTCCTCCCATTCGTCGTTTGCCTGGGACAACTTGATTTTTTCTGCAGTAACTGGCGCTCTCTATCTGGTAGTCGCGTATGCCTTGGCGCAATGGCTTTATCCTACAGACGCAGTTTTGCCGCTCCAAAGCGACAGCGAAGCAACGCTAGACCAAACATGAATCAACTGACCATGATGGCGAGCGTGAAAAAGTATGTTAAGAAGTACGCTGGTGCCGTAATAGCTGCGGGCCTGATGTACGGGGGGATTTTGCTGTTCGTCTCGGTCTCGAGCCGTCTGCTGACCGATGCGCTCTTGCGGCTTATTAACGCCATTATTCAGACAGGCTTTAGGGATCGGATGCCCTTGCGAGACGTGTACTCCGGAGGAGCCCCCTGGTGGGTTCAGTCCACATTCATAGCCGCTGGAACTATCGGGATCACCATGGGGATTCTCGTTGGCCTCTGGGTCAACTCCAAGACCCGGCACGAGCCAACCCTCTGATGACTTGGATCCAAAATCAAAAGCCCCCACCGAAGAGGGGGCTTGATTTCGTATACGTACGGAAACGTTACTTCTTGGCTGCTGCTTCGGCTTTGGCGGCGTCGCTTTTCGCGTATTTGCGGCGGAAGCGCTCTACGCGGCCGCCGGTATCCATGAGCTTCTGCTTGCCGGTAAAGAAGGGATGACAGGCAGAGCAGATTTCAACGCTGATATCGCCCTTGTGCGCCGAGCGCGTGACAAATGCGTTCCCACAGGCGCAATGAACGCGGATCTCAGTGTAGTTAGGATGGATGGCTGCTTTCATGTGAGTTCGACCTCGATTCAGACATTTGATTCTATAGGATGGGCGAAAGATTCGGCAAGACGAGGAGGCAACTGAAAGCTCCAAAAGCAAAACGGCAGGGCCGACCTCCCTGCCGTCTCGTTCTATTCAAAAATCTGGCCCGCTACTAAATCGGTTGCTACTTGCCCCTGTTGACTACTTTCTTCAGTTCATTTCCCGGGGTGAATTTGGCGACTTTACGGGCTGCTATTTTGATCGTGGCACCTGTCTGCGGGTTCCGGCCATTGCGGGCCTTGCGCTGCGAGACGGAAAATGTGCCGAAACCGATCAATGCGACCCGGTCCCCTTTGCGAAGGGCAGAAGTAACACTGTCCACGGTGGTGTCAATCGCGGTCGTCGCCTGCGCCTTTGAAATACTGCAGGCTTCGGCGATCCGGTCAACCAGATCAGCTTTATTCATGCTATCTCCTGACACTAGTGATTATCGGTTCCCGCGCATTAACCGGGAAGGGAGAGCTCGAAGCGCGAGCACCGGCGAAAGCCATTTTTCGCCCATGCCATAGGATTGTCAATGGGAAACACGTGCCAGTTGCCGCTTTTGACAACTGCTGCTCCCGAAATGGCTGCGGGCTGCGTGAAGTCGTCGGATCGTAGATGCCGTCGCCAGAGTTTCTGCGAATCTGCGCAGTTCTGCACAATCCGTCGCGCGTCTCCACAGGATGTGCACAGGAACGCAACGCTTTCGAGTTGCGGGAAGGGCAGGTTCGGTGCAAAGTTAATCACATACTTCGAACACCGAATCGCCAATCATGAAGACAGCAGCTGAAGTTTGTCCCCAGTGCGCGGGCACAGGATGGAAGACGGTTCCAGGGCCAGAACATGGCGTAACCCGCTGCGATTGCCAGTTACGGGCACGTAGCGGCGCGATGATTAGTGCGGCGCGAATTCCGAAAAGATACGAGCATTGCGAATTGTCAAACTTTACCGCTGATTTTCCAGGAGCGGATCACTCGGTTGCGCTGGCGCAGATCAGCGCCACCCGCTTCGTGCAGGAGTTTGATCCGCGAGACGGCAAAGGCCTTTTGCTGGTGGGCGGAATCGGAACTGGCAAAACGCATCTTGCAGTGGGCATTCTCAAGGAATTGATTGCCGCGAGGGGAAGCGCCTGTCTGTTCTGCGATTATCGCGAACTGCTCAAACAGATTCAGAATTCCTACAACGATTCGGTTAAGGCGACCGAGCTTCAAGTCCTGCGCCCCGTCTTTGAAGCCGAAGTGCTGCTGCTCGATGAACTGGGCGCGGTGAAACCAAGCGAGTGGGTTTGGGACACGGTGAGCCTGATCCTGAACACACGCTATAACGACAACCGCACGACGATCATCACCACAAATTTTGCCGATGAGCCGGCCGCAAGCGCTGTTCGATCGTTGTCGCCAGCGCGCGCCGCGGCTCGCGAGGAAACTCTCGGCGACCGCATCGGCGAACGTATGCGTTCTCGTCTCCACGAAATGTGTCGCATCGTGAAGATGGATGGGCCCGACTTTCGCCAAAAGTTCAAGAGCGCCAGCTTCGGATAAGCCACAACTTGTCATCCCGAGCGCCGCCCGAGCGAATGCGAGGGCAAGTCGAGGGACCTTGCGTCTTCCCCGTCATCACAATTTCACTGTGATCACTCGCACTGCATTAGCTCTGCTGCCACGAGCAATGTCAAAGTATGTTGCGTGAATATCGCTTCTACGTCTACATACTGCAAAGCAGCTCCCGGAGGGCCCTTTACATCGGCATGACGAACAACCTGCACCGCCGAGTTTTCGAGCACAAAATGCACTGCCACGACGGTTTTACGGACCGATACGATGCCGTCCGTCTTGTGTATTGGGAGCGACATGACGACGTTCACAAGGCAATCGCGCGNNGGCTGGCCCAGTTTCTGGCAGCCGATCGCGGCGGAAAACGTTCGGACCCTCAACGACACGAGTTTTGGCACGGTGAGAAGTGCGGTTGCCTGTACCGAGTGCGACGCGCACCTGGGCCATGTCTTCGATGACGGGCCGCAGCCTACCGGGCTTCGTTATTGCATGAACTCGGCTTCTTTGAAGTTCGTGAAGCAAATCTAGGTCTGTTCCGGCCCTCCAACACAAGGTCCCTCGACTTGCCCTCGCATTCGCTCGGGACGGCGCTCGGGATGACAGGCCGTGGAAGTGATCCAGCGTATGAGCGCGCGGTCGCTTTACAATCGCTCTGTGCTGACCGAACGCCTCGAGTTCCGCCCCGAAGCTGACTCTGAAGTTTTCTCCGCCGTGGCGGCCAGCCCTGCCGTCTTTCTTCTGCGCGGCGAGGATGCCAACTCTGAGCCCTACGTCAGCAAGACTGCGAACCTGCGGCGGCGATTGCAACGCCTGCTTGGTGCGCCCGCGGAACATAGCAAAAGACTCAGCCTGCGGGAGCGCGTCCGCTGGATCGAATACACGCCCACTGGTTCAGACTTTGAATCCGGCTTTTTGCTTTACCGGCTTCTACGCACTACATTCCCCAAAACCTACAGCAACCGCTTACGGTTACGTTTCGCTCCATTGGTCAAGCTTCACTTGGATAATGAATTTCCACGCGCTTCCGTTACTACGCGACTGGGGCGTCTTGGCGGCGGGAACGTTTACTATGGGCCTTTCGCTTCGCGGAGCGCAGCCGAGAAGTTCGCTAGTGATTCACTCGATTTCTTCAAGATGCGCCGCTGCGTCGACGATCTGCATCCCGATCCCAAATTTCCCGGCTGCATTTACTCCGAGATGAAGATGTGCTTGGCACCCTGTTTCAAGGGCTGCAGCGATGAGGAATATGCCGCGGAAGTGAACCGGGTGCAAGCTTACTTTGATTCCGCCGGGGACTCTCTACTCCGCGAATTTTCGACTGATCGCGAAGCCGCATCAGCCCGCCTTGCATTTGAAGAAGCGGCCGCGATTCACGCCCGCGTGGAGAAACTTAAACCTATCCTGAGCCAACTCCCGCAGATCGTTCAACGGCTCGACCGTCTCTCCGCCCTCATGATTCAGCCGTGTCATGTCGCGGGCTCTGTCACGTTTTTCCGCATCGAAGCGGGCAGAATCTCGGGCCCGAATTTATTTTGCATTCAGTCTGCGGAGCAGGCAAAGTCGCAGTCCATGGAATCGCGCGTGCAGGCGACATTGGATTCATTTCCTCCTGTAAAGTCAGTATCTGCGCTGGAAACCATGGAGCACCTCGCGCTACTCAAGCGTTGGTACTATCGCGGAAGCCGAACCGGAGAAATTTTTTTCGCCGACGCCGACGCCGAACTGCCCATGCGCCGCATCGTGCGCGGAATCTCGCGAGTATTTCGGGGAGAGAAGCCGGAACTGGATGTCAATCAATCCCCGGCGATCCCAAATAAATAGGCGGCCAGCGGCCGCCCAAAAACGTCTGTGATTTTCTATCCGTGCGAATCCGTGAAGATCCGCGGCAAAAATTCCTAGATATCCAGGTTCTTCACATCCAGCGCATTCTC
>PLBX01000055.1 GCA_003135495.1 Acidobacteriaceae bacterium
CCCAATGATTTCGCGTGGTTTCATCACAAAACTTGGCCAGGGATCGATCAATCCTTCCCAATCATATTTCTGGTGAGGCGCAGTTGCCGCGTCTAAGTGCCGCGTAAGAGACGAGGCGAGCCTCGTCTCTACAGAAGGGCGATTAATTTTTGGGCGGAGTCTGCGGTTGAGCTGGAGCGGCGCCGCCGGTGAGTTGCTGCAGGCGATCGCGCTCGTGGCGCGCTGGAGTTCCAATCGGAGTATTGTCCTGCGTCAACTCTACCGCGCGATTAGCCACTTTGAGTGCTTCCGGATATTTTTGCTCCTTGTCGAGGGTGAGCGCAAGCCGCAGCACTACGACTTTATCGGGCTCCGCAGGATAGGCGTCGATCGACTTCTGCAGATTTTGCTCCGCGGACGGGTAATTTTCTTTTTTGAAATCGATGGTGCCGATAATCGAATAGGCCTGCGATTTAATCATCGATTTATAGGCGTCAATTTTGTCTTGCGGGGTACCGGCAGGCACCTGAACGTCGGTTTCTATGGTCTGCGTGGCTTTCTGCGCCATGTTGGTGGCTTCGCCAAAGCGCTGCTCTTTGTCGATATCGGAATCGCGCGTTCTTTCGGCGATCACCTCGGCCACAATGACGAGCGCTTCGGGATCGTCTCCGTCAAAGCTGAGAACTTTGCGTCCCATGGCTTCTGTTTTGTCGGCGTTGTTAGTGTTCTGATACAGGCGCATCGCATTCTTATACAGCAACACGCGAAGTTCACTGTCAGGGAACTTCGCAGCGAAATCATCGGCCGCTTTTTCGAGACCTGCCGGATCCGTGCTGGCTGCGGCTGTCTTGCNNACTGCGTCTTGGCTTGCGGAGGGCGCTTTCCTGCGGGTGGTGTTGCAGCTTGCGTTCCGCTTTGCGCGGCACCCGACTGGCCTGCGGCTGGCGTGTTGGATGGCGCCGGTTGTGTGCTTGTCTGGGCTCCGGCCCAGAGCGCGCAGCTCAAGATTCCTAGAATGAGTACTGTTGGTTTCATGCTGTCTCCCATATTGCGAAATTTAAATTGGAATTCTTTCGGGCCACGTTTTCTCGGGGCGCTTTTAGGCCACGATTTTGTAGCGCCAAAAAATCTGCGTGTTAATTTTGCAACGTCGATTTCCCTCTACTCCGGCTGCTTGGCGACCGGGGGCTCGTAGGGCTGCTCAAGTCCCCGCTCCGCTGCCTGTTTTGCTTCAGGAGGCGTACCGCCGGCCACGTTCAGTGCCGCCCGATATTGATCGAGGGCCGCGAAACGATCTTCTTTCAAATCAAAAATGCGCCCCAAATAAATATGAGACCAGGCAATCACCTTTGGCTCGTGAGCTGATTGCAACGCCCGTTCAAAGAAATTGCGGGCGCCGTCCATGTCTCGATTGGCGGTGGCGACCTCCGCCAAAATAAATAGAGCGCGCCCCGAATCTTCCTGCTGCTCATCGAGCGCTTTCTGTGCCAGTTTTTGGGCCGTTTCCGGATCTCCCGCCGCCAGCCGCCGCTCCGCATTCAGGAGCAAATGTTCGTCCGGCCGCCCCGCCAGATGCAACAGTTCGGGCGCTGCCTCTCCCGAGAACGCTATCGACGAGGCCCGCCTCATTTCTCGGCTCACATCAATCGCGCTTACCATGTCCGGATATGCATTGCGCATTCCGATCGGATCTCGTTCAAATTTTCCGAGCGCATCGTAGAAATATCGGGTCAGGACGTAACCTTCTTTGTCTTCTTCGTCGATCGTTTTTGCGCGCTCCACTTCCGGAGTTTTGCTCAAGCGCACTTCAATGGCGCGCACCAGGCATTCCGTTACGAGCAATGAGATGTTGCTTTTGAAAGCCTCGTCCATGGGGGCCATTTTCACATCGGTGAGCAGCGGTTCAAGCCGCTTGAACGAGCCGCCATTTTTCAGGGCCAGCGGATCGAGCAAATAGTGCAAATAGGTGTGGCGGATTTGCTGCATCTTGACGGCTGTGTCGGTGCTCGGAGACATCACTACGTAGTAATCCGAGGCATAATTGCGCGCGTTGGTCTGTCCCGGGGCGCCCATGGCATCCAGATAAACCGTGAACTGGCGTCCCAGATAACCTTGCGACGGCATCTTCAAATAAATTTCAGTGTCGAAGGTCATCTTCGACAGCGGAGTGTGGTAGGCCTCGCTCAACTCCGCATAGCGTGCCTGATGTTTCTGCCAGATGGCGTGCAAGTTTATCTTCTGATAGAAGGCCTGCGCGAGGGGAACGATATCAGCGACTGCCAGAGCGTCTGGCGGCAGTTCTGCCTGCTTCACTTTTGGAGTGAAGGTTGGCGGCTCGCCCAGGTAAAGCGACAACGAGATGTACTGCGACAAATCTCGCGCAGGATCTGGGGGTTGGTGTTGGCGGTAGAACGCGCACAATGAGCTCACCACTTCGGGCGCGCCCGCGGTATTTTCTACGGCCTTGGCAACTTCCGATCGGATCTCTTTTCGCAATGGTCCAGAAGTATTCAATTCCTGGTCGTATCCGCAGGTGTTGATGGCAGTGAGGACCGTGAAAAGAGTCTCGCTGGTTTCGAGCGAGACCTGCGGCGCGTTTTGGGCAAAGCCGGCTGGCGGCATCACGGCCGCAAAGCTAGCAACCATGGCTAGCAGAGCAAATTGTCCCAGGTAGTTTCGTCGGATAGCAGACATAGGTAAAACACGGATCAGCT
>PLBX01000381.1:0-2888 GCA_003135495.1 Acidobacteriaceae bacterium
GCGATTATCTTCGCACCGGCGCGATCGCCAAGTTTTCGCCAGTGATGGAATCAGTAAAAAAGTTCGCGAGCGGCGGCGGGCTCGTGCTCGGAATTTGCAACGGCTTCCAGATTTTGTGCGAGTCGGGGCTCCTCCCCGGCGCGTTGATGCGTAACGTGGGATTGAAGTATGTCTGCAAGCCTGTGCACGTGAAGGTCGAAAATGCCGACACACCATTCACAAATGCGTGCCAGAAGGGTGAAGTTCTCACGATCCCGATCGGCCATATGGAAGGCAATTATTTTTGCGACGAAGCGACACTCGCGGAACTCCAGCGCGACAACCGCATCATCTTCCGTTATTCCAATGGGCAGTGTGAAATCACAAAAGAAGCGAATCCTAACGGATCGCTCGACAATATTGCCGGCATCTGTAATCCAGGGCGCAATGTGCTGGGTATGATGCCACACCCCGAACGAGCTGCCGAAACCGAGCTCGGGGGCACGGATGGCGTCAAAATTTTCCAATCACTTCTGCACGCGGACGTAGGTCTCAGGGCATAGGTTCTGAGTAAAGCAATACTTCGACGGAGCTGTCCGGCAGCAACTCACATCGCTGTCTTAAATCCCACATCCGACATGCTTTGATTTCTATGCGCACACAAAAAGATCTCTGCAGATTCCTTCACATCTTTTATGTGCTGTTGTCGATTGCGATCTTTTGGTCCGGTGCGTGTCACGGACAGAGTGTGGGAAACGCCGACCGACTTTCTGACGCTCCAAAGTCAAACATTTCTGAAGCCGAAGCTAAAGGCTTCTTTGCGCGCTTGGCGCAGTTCTACCGGCAGGATTGGTGGGGGAAGGCCGCATCGTCTGCGGCTCCGGCGCGGCGCGGCGCTCCTTCACCGCTCGATTCCCCTCCATTCCCAAATGCCGACTGGTCGTATGGAGGGTCGCCCGTGATTGGCGAACCGGACACGAACAGTTATCCGCTTATGACGGCCATCAATGGCGCACGAAGCCGAACGAAGATATATGGATGGATCGATCCGTCATTGAATTTCAGCACATCATCGAGTCGCAATGAACCTGAAGCGAACGATGTTTACTCCAACCGCTTTGAGCTGAATCAATTTGTTCTTTATGCCGAGCGCCTGCCGGACTCAGTGCAACGCGATCATGTCGACTGGGGCTACCATCTGACGGCCTTGTACGGTACGGATTACCGCTACACGACCGGCAAGGGATACTGGAGCAACCCATGGGTGATCGATCATCGGCAATATGGATTTGATCCCACGCTTGAGTATGTCGATGTTTATATTCCCCAGATCGCGGAGGGCATGAATTTGCGATTCGGCCGCTTCATCTCCGTGCCCGGAATTGAAGCGCAGTTAGCGCCCAATAATTATGTGTTCAGCCATTCGTTGCTTTATGCGATTGATCCTTTTACCGACACGGGGTTGCTTGCGACTGTGAAGTTAAGCGACCGCTGGCTGGTGCAAGCAGGTATTACGGGCGGGCACGATGTGGCCCTGTGGGCGCCGGATGCGAAGCCGTCCGCAACGGGCTGCGTGAGCTATACAACGCGCTCCGTAAATGACAACTTCTACCTTTGCGCCAACGGAATCAACAACGGCAAATATGCCTACAACAATGTGCAGCAGTATGACGCGACCTGGTATCACAAGTTCTCGAAGACGGTGCACATGGCGACCGAGTCCTGGTACATGTATGAACGCGACGTTCCTGCGTTAAAGGGAAAGATTCAGCCGGAGATCGGGACGAATGCCGCGTATTGCCTGCCCGGGGAGCAGCGTTGCACTGCTCCAGAGTACGCAGTGGTCAATTTTTTGCAGAAGGAATTTTCCGCGCACGACTTCGTCTCATTCCGCAGCGATTTTCTTGACGATAAAAAGGGTCAGCGTACGGGTTACGCCACCCGATATTCAGAGAACACAATTATGTGGTGCCATTGGATCGGGACCACGGTACAGTTGCGACCGGAATTGCGTTTTGAGCGCGCTTGGGATCAGCCCGCGTATAACAGCGGACACCGGCACAATCAGCTCACCGCAGCGAGCGATTTGATTTATCACTTCTAGGCTCTCATTAGTACAGGAGGCTGCCGGTTCGCGAGAACGCCGCGCAAGGTTCAGTGGTGAGTTCGGAAAAGAATAATGTGAAGCTAGACAGCGGCACGTTGATGCTTCTGCGTATGAATCAATAAACTCTCAATGCAGTTTCTTTCATAAAAAAGAAAAGGCCCAGCCAGTTAGGTTGGGCCTTTGAATGCTCGACAATACTTATTTGGTGGTGACGNNGTGACGCCAGGATTCTGGCAAGTTTTGGCGATATGCTTTACCGAAGTGACTTGGATCGCCTGCTGCGCCCCGCCTGTCTGGCCCATGGTGTCGCTGGCGCCAGTCGCGGCCGCCGTGCTCTTCGTTCCACTAACTTTTACTTCGTGACCGATATGCTCGCTGAGCTTCGCTGTATCGCCGGTCAAGCGGTAGCTGGTACCGGTGTGGTCGGTGAGTGTGTAGTTTCCGTCGGAACCGCTGAGGCATCCTTGAACTCCGTCGCCCCCGGCATTTGTCTGGTTCATGTTCGTGTCTTTCATGCTGGAATCGGTTGTCCTCGATCCGCTGGCCGTGCCGTTAGCGCTCGACCCAGTCGTGGTTGCGCCGGTGTTGCTCTGACCGGTCGCCGGATCGGTCGTGGGAGTCTGACCGCTCGGGCTGGTTTGCGCCGTGGCCCACATTACGCCCAGTAACAACACTGCAAGCAATTGTAGAAACCGCATAGAATATCCTCCTATTACTTTCGCTGTGGTGCGCGCTCAGAAGTCTGAACTGGCACGAATTAGCGCAATCGAAAAGGTCCACCGTAAAAGCGTCTCGGCCACGG
>PLBX01000381.1:2944-4025 GCA_003135495.1 Acidobacteriaceae bacterium
AAAGTACATAACGCGCCAGATCAACCGGTGCGGCGTTGAATGCAGCGCCGTGTACACGCCCGATTCCGGTACAAGATCCCCGCCCTTGAACGTTCTGAAGATGCCCATCATCGGTCCTCAGGTAGAAGATCCACATCGCAAAGTCTGGCCCTCGGCGGTAACTATCGCAATACAGCCTTTCCCCGAGGAATGGATATCTTCGCCGAGGATGAAAAATTTCAGCCCGGATTCGGCAAGGAGTACCGAATTAAGCCTAACTATCTCTTGCACTCACTTTTCTCTCGTAAGTCCGGTACGGGAAACCGCATCAGCGGATAGGGTGGGCAACCGATTTTATGCCGGAAATCTTCGGAGTTACATGGTTCCAGCGGAGCGCGGAAAGCGACGCATTCATAAAAAAAGCCACGCGCCTCCGAGATTAACGCATGCCGCCCTTGGCTTGACGCGGAGATCAACGCTGTGAAACCTGAAGTTCTGGTCTGTCTGGGCGCGACTGCCGCTCAGTCATTATTCGGAAGAACATTCAGCGTGAGCCGGCAGCGCGGAGAACTCATTAACTCGCCGCTCGCCCGCTATGCCATAGCGACCGTTCACCCGTCATCGATTTTGCGGGCTCCCGACCAAGAGGCCCGACATACTCAAATGAAAGCATTCATCAACGACCTGAGAAAAATAGCAAGATTAGCAAGGACTAAGAAAGCTGCGTAATCGCAGAGAATTACGCGAAGCGGGAAAAAGGGGGCGCAGAATGATCCGAAAGATGAAAACCGGACAATACAGGCTTTACTCACGCAAGAAAGACCCAAAAACCGGACGCCGCCGTAACTTGGGTACTTTTGGTTCCAGAAAATCCGCTGAGGCTCATGAGCGCGCCGTCCAGTTCTATAAACATCAGTAACTCGGTAAACGCCAAGTTATTGAGTTATTCGGCATCTATTCTGCTACGGCCTTTTGCGTGCTTACATGCAAGGCATGCGCCGCGATAGGCTAACTACAGCCCTAACTACAGCAACGATCGACGAAAGCTACAGAGTACATACGATATCTGTGCGCCTAAGCCTCTTCTATTCTAGCGTGGGAG
>PLBX01000381.1:4066-16592 GCA_003135495.1 Acidobacteriaceae bacterium
AAACAGGCCATCGCCATCGGCCTTTCGAAAGCGCGCCGCGCTGGGGTTGAACTGCAGCAGCCGTCCGAGGGAAAAGTTTCCAAAAAGACCCGTAAACAAGCCGCCCGTGACACCGCCAAAGGTAGAAGCGGATCGAAATCCAAGACCTCAGCCGCTCGCTCGCGGGCTACCAGCGCTGCCTTGAAAAAGGACGGACGAGGCGCCGCGTCGCATGCATCACTTTCGCGGCAGGCACGTTCTAGCGCTAAAAAACGCGGAGCGGTTGCTCGTCACCGAGCCGCCGTGAATGCCGCTGCGACCAGAAGCAAGACCGGCAGCAGTGGGGGATCCCGCAAAGCTGCCTGATTCGATTCAAGGCGGTGACGTGCAAGACAGTAGCTTAGTTGTGCAAAATGTTGTGCAAAATCGCGGTCGTGCCATGTGGGTGAGCATGTCAATTTCGGCCAGACAACTGTGGGTTCTCCAGAACCGAGGCTTGGTCCACACGGTTGTGTTGGCGGCTGGCATCACCGTGGTAGCATCGTCAGCTCTGGCCCAACTTGCCGAGATGCCCTCGGTAACGAGACTTTTGCCCGTAGCTTCTTCCGCAGAAGGCATCGGAAACCCATTCTCGGAGGGAATGTTGGATCCAACTATCGCAGTTCCCGTGGGACTGACGGTCGAAGTTTCGTCCGCCGCCGGCATTTCATCCTCTAATCCCGCGATGATTAATCCAGCGCTGATTAATCCTGGAATGATAGCTGTCGCTCAGCCCGGAAGGCCTGCCTTGAATCCTGATGGCTGTCCCATGAAGGGGCCGACATCCGTTATGGCGGCGGCCGTAACTGTAACTCCTGATGCGCCCTCCACCTACGTTGCCCTGTCTTCGCATTGCAAACTGCAAATATTCTTGCACCGGGCTTACTCGCCGTACACGTTTGCTTCCGCAGCCTATGAGGCGGGTATAGCGCAGATGTCGGCTCAATGGCCGCAATACGGCGGCGGAATGCAGGGTTGGGGTAAGCGCTTTGGCGCTACACTCGCCGATACCGAATCCCGGCGTTTCATTCAGACTTATGTGCTCTCCACCGTCCTACATCAGGATCCACGGTACTTTTATTCAACCAAAACCAGCCTGATTGGACGCGCCTGGTACGCCGCTACCCGAGTGATCATCACCCGCGGAGATAACGGTCGAAGCGAATTCAATGCCTCAGAAATTCTCGGTGCGTTATCTACCAGCGCCCTTCAGAACGCGTACTATCCCCAGCATTATCGCAACGTCAATGACACCCTCGGCCGTTTTACAGGGTCTCTTAGTTCTGACGCTACATCGGCCATCCTTCGCGAATTTACGCCCGATTTGAAGCGCCTTTTTGACCACTATTGCCCGAGGAATCTCCAAAGGCTCGAGGCCCGACTCCCTATCCCGAACGAAGACAAGCCCTAAAGAAAATAAGCCATGACTCCGGCAGCAGGTTCCTCGCCGCTGCTACTGTAAACATCTACCCGTACTACAGTGGATATGTGATTCCCGCCCGCTTGCCGCCTCCCTTAGGTTTACACTGGGGATGGGGACTTTCACATTACAGCCCACGGCCCGGGGGATTGTTTGGCATGCGAGTCGGCAAAGGCACTAATATTCTCAACTGCGCAAGCGCACCGGATGCGCTACAGAACTGCTCAGCCTTACACCGTTTCACCCGAACTGCAGCTTTATTTGGCTCCTTAATTTTGCTCTTAAGCCCTCCTGTTTATTCTCAATCAAAGTCTGATTTGAGCGCGAACGAGGTTCTCCGTTGCGCTGTCGCAGGAGAACTCAAAGCCCAGGCCGACGATCACAGTCACTGGATGTATCAGGTGAAATCACAGGTAGCAGGAAAAGAAGTAGTTAAATTGGTTATTGAGAGCAAAGACGGCGAAATTGATCGCTTGGAATACGTAAACGGACAGCCCATCACTGAGGAACAACAAAAACAGGAGGAGCAACGCATCTTGAATTTGGTGCATTCTCCCGATAGGCAGAAAAAACGCCAGCGCGCACAGGCTGAAGATTCCGACCAGACTACTCGCATGTTCAAGGTTTTGCCCGACGCGCTCACTGTCCGTTACGGGCAACGCAACGGTGATCTAGTCGAACTGCTATTTGAACCCAATCCCAATTATCATGCCTGGTCGCGCGAGGCGATCGTCTTCCATGAAATGGAAGGCCGTATTTGGATCAACACCCGCGACAACAGGCTCGCGGAAATTGAAGGCCACCTCAGGAGAACGGTGAAGTTTGGCGGCGGTTTGCTTGGTTACCTCGACAAAGGCGGCGAGTTTACTGTTCAGCAAGCTGAGGTCGCTCCGGGACACTGGGAAGTGACGTTCTTGCACGTCAACATGCACGGCAAGATTCTCTTCTTGCGGACCATCTCAGAACAACAACATGAGGTTCGTACTGATTATCGCCAGGTTCCGAGCGATTTGAGCTTGGTGCAGGCCGCGGAAGAATTGCAGAAGGAATCCACGATTAGGTCCGCCCAGAGCGGGCGCGGTCAAGGCGCCAAGAGCGGCAATGTTGCGATTGCTGCGCGCAAGAAATAAAGAATCGGCTTGAACAGCTAGCTCTTTTTTAAATCTGGATTGACAACAGTTTGTCAGGCGTAACTGGAAGCTCCCGTGCTCGCTTCCTGTGGAAGATTGCTTTCACAAACAGGTTGGCTTGAAAAACTACGGTCGCACGCGGACTTTAACATCGCCGTGCCCGCGAATCACTTCTGCGCAAATTTCGTCGCCATCTCTGCGCAGGCGGAGGTCCACTGCGTGATCGCCGACTTTCAGATTCGTCAAGTCAACATAACTGATACTCTGCGGCAATCTGGGAGACGCAAACTCCACAACATGCTCGGCAGGATTCACCGTGATGCCAAGACATGCCCCAAATAATAAGTAGGGGCTGGCAGCGGCCCACGCCTGGGGAGAGCAGGCCACCGGATACAGCGTCGGCCCTTCAACATCCGAGCGCTTATGAAATCCGCAAAACAATTCAGGAAGACGATTGAATTCCATGAAGGTACTAGCCTCAAATAGAGCGCCTAATACGCGCAAGGCCTCATCTTTATATCCGTAGCGAGCCAGGCCACTGGCGATGATGGCGTTATCATGCGGCCAAACCGATCCGTTATGGTAAGACATCGGGTTGTAACGTACTTCGCCGCTAGCCAGGGTGCGGATGCCCCACCCACAGAAATTGTCCTCTTGCAGCAAAGTCGTCGCTAAGCGTGCAGCATGTTCCGGGCTGGCGATTCCTGTCCAGAGACAATGACCGGCGTTCGAAGAACGCACTCGACAAGGATTTTTTTTGCCGTCGAGAGCGAGCACATAGCTGTTCAACTCATCGTCCCAAAAATCCCTTTCAAATTGTTCTTGGAGCCGGTCCGCCATCCGGTTCAAAACTTCGGCCCGCTCGGGAAATCCAAGATGCGCAGCGATGCGCGCCGCCGCCTTCTTGGCCCCAAATACGTAAGCTTGAACTTCGCAAAGCGCGATGGGAGGCGCAGCTAATACACCATCGCGATAGAAAACAGAGTCGTGCGAATCCTTCCATCCCTGCTGCGATAATCCCTTTTTCGATTTAGCCTGATACTCAACGTAACAATCTTTGTCGAGATCGCCGTAGGTATCCATCCAATCAAGCGCCGCGAGAACGTTCGGCCAAATTTCCTTAATAAACTCCACATCCTTTGAGTAATCGAAGTACGCGCCCGCCAGCATTACAAATAAAGGCGTCGAATCCACACTGCCGTAGTAGCGGCCGAATGGAACTTCTTTCAAGTTCGCCATTTCGCCGTGCCGCATCTCGTGCAGAATCTTTCCTGGTTCAGCTTCTTCTTCGGGCACAATGCTGGTGGCTTGGTTCTCCGCCAGAAATTTCAATACGCATTTGGCAATCCATGGCGCTGCCCAAAGACATTCCATCGCCGTGAGAATGCCGTCGCGTCCAAATACGGTGTTAAACCAGGGCACGCCGCCATACGGGTACGCTCCTTCGGGATTGCCGCTGATCATCATGTGTACGTCAGCTTCGGAGCGGGACAACCAGGCGTTAAAGCGGAAGTCCGAAGTTGTAATGCCACAAAATTTCCGCCGGTCTCGCTCCAACCTTGAAAGCGCTTCCTCCATGGCAACGCCGAAGTCGATAATCGATCGATTTGAAGTCTGCTGTTCGCAACTCGTGGTAATCGATATCGCTGTCTCTTCCTTCGGATTAAGAGACACAACGAAGCCGACAGAGTGTTGCGATATACGCTCAGGAACCGGGGAAAATTCCAACCTCGTGCACCGCAGTTTCCCGTCGCGTCCGCGATAGGAAAGCACGACTCGATCTTCCTCCACAATAGGAGGAAGCATTTCTCCCGTAAATTCGCGCTTGGTGCCTCGGACCTGAAAAATATCGGCATAGTCGGCGGCGAATTCCAGGCTAATGGAAGTCTTAATAGGATAGGAATGAAAATTAGCCAGCCGTAGTTTGTCGTAACAAACATCCTGCCAAAGAAATTTCGAGCGAAAAAGATGAACCGATCCGCGCGGCAGGAAGACGCCATCCCGATAGACATCGGGATTCATCATATCGAGCGTTAAAAACGCATTATCATTCTGTACGGTTGAACGTAAGAGTTGCGGAACTTTGTCGCCCATTCGTAGGGCAAGGCGGGATAGATGACGAGTTCCCCGATGGTACAGTCCTTGCTCGCCGAGCCCGATAGATTCCACATCGCCGAGACGGTTGAAGACCGCAAATGTTTCGCCCCATTTCAGCACCCGGGTGCGATCGTCTGCGAGCGAGGATGTGGCTAAAACATAGAACTGATCTTTGATTTGAATTACATCTTCCAACTACGCCGCATCCTCTGCCATTTGCTCGTTGTCGGTTTCTGAGAGCTCTGCCATCAAGCTTTCCTCGAACGGTAAAGTCTTATCCGCCACTTTTTCATACAGCTTCACATAATCTTTCGCCATCCGTCTCGATGTGAAGCGTTCTTCGAAGACGTCTCTACATGCCGCGCGAGACATAAACCTGACTCGATCGACGGCTTCCACTGCCTCTTCGAGACTATCTACAATTAATCCGCTCACGCCGTCGTCAATTATTTCCGGGACTGAACCCTCGCGGAATGCAATCGTGGGAGTTCCGCAAGCCATCGCCTCAATCATATTCAATCCGAAAGGTTCCGGCCAATCGATCGGCGCCAGACATGCCACCGCGTTTCCGAGGAAATCTGCTTTCTGACTATCTCCAATTTCCCCTAAAAATTCTACGTTGGTTTGACTTAGCAAAGGTTTGATCGTTTTCTCGAAATAGGAACGGTCTGCCGCGTCCATNNCTTAGCCGCAATTTTCAACTTCATACCCGCCGCAGTCGCGATGGCTATGGCTCGATCCGGACGCTTTTCCGGTGAAATGCGGCCAAGGAACGCCAAATACTTTCCCAGTCCGCTATGGAAGCGCAGCAGGTTCGCAGGCAGGCCATGATAAACATTCCCAATCCAGTTCGCATAGGGTAGCGGCTTCCGTTGCCTTTGCGAAATTGAGACCAGTGGAATGTCATCGAACTCGCGATACAGCGGAACCAGGTCTGGCAGATCCAATCGGCCATGCAATGTCGTTAAGTGATTCACGTTCCATTCGCGACAAAGAGGAAACTGCAAATAATCCGTGTGGAAATGAAGGACATCGAATTCGCCGCGATGCTTTCGCACTTTCTCCAGCATCACGATGTGGTGCGATAAAAAATCTTTGCACCCCGGCATAGACCTAAGCGAAGCCGCACAACCCGGAATTAGTCTTGCTGAAGTACAGGAATCGCCACTGGCGAAGAGTGTCACCTCGTGGCCCAGACGCACCAATTCTTCGGTCAGCCATGAAACCACGCGTTCTGTACCGCCATATCCGACCGGCGGAACGCTTTCATATAAGGGGGCAATTTGAGCAATCTTCATAAGGACACACTTAATGATTTTGAACGCGCTAATCGGACTTCTTGATTGTAGGAGTGGAAGCGGTGCGGCACAATGGGGACAACCCTGTAGCTATGTTGCGGTAGGGTGATACTACAGCAAGAATAAATCTTGAATCTTAAATATCAAAAATGCGATACACCGCGGGCGGATTCTGCGATTGCAGTAGCGTGATCGCCACGTTATGCACGGGCACGCCGGCGGTGGTCTTGCCATCAAGTTTTCCATGGTGAGCGTGGCCATGCAAAACTAAATCCGCGCCGTGCCGATCGACAACTTCCGCGAGTCGCGACGTGCCCATAAACGGGAAAATCTCGGGAGCTTCACCTTCAACCGTGGCCGCGATCGGGGAGTAGTGCAAGACGACAACGCGCTTTTGCGTCCGCAATTGCGACATTGCCCGCTCCAGTTTGACCGCTTCGTCGATTCCCGCCCGAACGAAAGTCTTGATTTCACGCTCGCCAAATGCGGTCAACATTCCGCGGCCAAACCCTCCGACAAACCCTTTCGTTCCCGCAAAGCCCACACCATCCCGCTCGTACGCACTCCCGTCAAGAACCTTGATTCCTTCCGCGGTCATCATGTGAACGAGTTCGACTTCTTTGCCAGTTTCAAAATCATGGTTGCCCAATACAACAATCACCGGTACTCGAAGACGAACTAGGGCGTTAACCAGCGGTTCCATCTCGTCTGGCTGTCCAAAGTTCGTAAGATCGCCCGCGACTACCAGAACATCGGCTTCATCGCGCACGCGATTCATCTGGTCGCGAAACGCATTGTAGCGTTGCGGAGTAAAGTGAAGATCGGCGGTGGCGGCGATTCTCATCGCTATGACTCCGGTGAGTTAATCGGAGCTTGTTCTTCTGGCATAGTGATGGTGGGTGCTCTCTCTGCGCGGTAGCGAGACTGAATGTTCTCGAGACCCCACTCTGTGACGTCAATAGCAAACATGCAGTCATCGATCAAACTGCCGCGAAATTCCTGGCGCGGATCCGGATTGGAAGTCGCATGCGTCAGCCGTCCAATCAAATCCTGCCAAATGTATGCGGGGACATAATCACTATTGCCCGGATAAACGTAGCGGTACAGCACGAGCGACCATAAAAGGATTTCCCAATGATCGCCGACATGCCCCAGTATGCGCGTCCAATCCAATTTCCCGCGGGTCGCATAAATGATGTGAGCTATGTCTGCTCCGTCGAAGCGCTCGCGCCGCGTTACAAAAAGTTTTGACACCAGAAGTTCCTCTGGCGCCAGCAGGCGGACAGGAACCCCCAGGACGCTACCTGGATGCGAATGCTTGATCCATGAAGCATCGACAGTAATTACGGCATTACTCATTCCGGTAATCAGATCGACAAAATAATTGTCGCGATGTGCCTTCGCCAGCCATACTGGATCGGAGACCTCGCAATCGAATCCATTCTTCATCAAACAAGCGAGCGCAGCAGGTGTGTCCTCCGCGGTCAAGAATATATCGAGATCTTTGGTGTCGCGGCAGATTCCGGTGTGTTTCTGAAGGGCGATAGCTCCAGATACGGCAAATGGAACTCCTGCCTGATTCAGGAGCATCAGGACGTCGCGAAACAGTGCTTTCTGCTTCTTCGGCAACTTTTGGGGAGTGGCCGAGGTCAAAGAACTGCTTTCCGAGGATTGGCGGCGGCGTTTAGGCACGAGCACATTCGATGTCCTTTGCAAGACTGTGGTTGCATTCAGTTCACCGACGAAAATGAAGGGCACATCAAACGATTAACTTCTATTCTGCCCAGGAGATCGACGAATTAATAAACCGCCCACTGCAACTGCTAACAAGATCGATCTCAGATTCACTCACCCGTTATATCCCAATACATTACTTGGGTTAGTGCGACATTGCTGCGGCCTTGTTATCCTCATAATGTGCCGGCGACCCAGCTTGAACGCCACCGGTCCTCTTTAACCCTAAGAACTCATGCAAGTAGTTGTTGACGTTCTCGCGCAGATCTTCGGCACTCTGTGGGCGCACAAACTGCGTTCCTTTCTCACCATGTTTGGAATTGCATGGGGAGTCGGCTCTCTCTTATTGTTGGTTGGCCTGGGCGAGGGCTTCCGAAGCGGCAACAAACGCAATCTCTCTGAATACGGCGAAAATATAATGATGCTCTTTCCCGGGCGCGCTCCAGCTGTCCAAGGCAGCATGAATTCCGCTCGAGAATACCGGCTAACCTACCAGGACTATCTCGACGTACTAAAAGAAGCTCCGCATGTAAAGGCAGTTACGCCGGTACTTACAACCAATGACGTACATGCGGTGAGCGAATTCGCCAGTGCGAGCGGTCAGCTTACGGGGGCCGAGCCTCAGTACAACGGAATCCGCTATCTCCCCCTGAAGCAGGGGCGCTGGCTCAATAATTTTGATGAAAACCAGAAGCGGGACGTCGTTGTGCTGGGCGACGAAATGACGCGAAATCTTTTTCCCGGGCGTCCGGCCATTGGCTCGTTTATCTTGCTCAATGGCCATCGCCTTGAAGTAATTGGAACGCTGCAACGTGTCGGCCGCGGTGATGAAAACTCAACCAATACTCGTGCTTATATTCCTTTTCAGGTCATGCGCAGTGATTTCCCTCTTAAAGGCGAGGAATCGCACGACGCCATTTCCGCCCTGAACTTTCAGCCGCGTGTTGCCGACGAGCATTTGATCGCCCAGGATGAAGTTCGCCGCATCATTGCCCGAAATCATCGTTTCGATTATCACGACGTGGATGCTTTTGAGGGATGGGATACCGTAAAGCAGGCGCAAATGATGGGCACCATCTTCGACGCGATGAATGAATTCCTCGGAACCGTCGGCCTCGTAACTCTGGCACTTGGCGGGATAGGCGTGATCAATATAATGCTGGTCGCTGTTTCCGAGCGCACTCGCGAAATCGGATTGCGTAAAGCGCTCGGCGCGACCAACCGGAGCATCATGTTGCAGTTTTTCGCCGAGGGCATTCTGCTCACGTTAGTGAGCGGTCTTATCGGAATGGCATTGGCTGGCGGATTCATGGCACTGCTCGGAAATTACAATGGCCCCGGCGGCTTTGATCCTCCACGCCTGGTTCCCAAGACCGCCCTACTCGCCATTGTTAGCCTGACAGTGGCAGGCGTCGCTGCCGGACTTTATCCCGCAAGCAAGGCCGCACGACTCCAACCGGTCGAGGCGTTAAGAAAGGAATAATGGGGAGCACAATTTGTTACGTGCCTTAGTCGGTAGAAGCCTCCAGTTTAGTCCGGTGATTTTAGTCTTATGATTCGCGATCTGCTTCAAGAGTCTTACGATGCCATGCGCCACAACGGACGGCGCACCGCTCTTACCATGCTGGGCATGGCCTGGGGAATTGCCACCGTTGTTATGCTCCTCGCCTATGGCGACGGGTTCGGTCGCGCCTGTGCCAATATTTTTGCCAACTTCGGAACCAAACTCTTTATCGTGGTGCCCGGCCGTTCGTCCATGCAATCGGGAGGAGAGAAAGCCGGAGCGCCCGTCCGCTTTAAACTGGACGACGTTGATTTGTTAACCACCAATATTTCGCAGATTACCCACATCACGCCGAGCAGTAGTAAGGACGTGAATGTTCAGTACGATACTCGCTCGTTCACGATGCCCGTAAATGGCGAATATCCTAATACTTTCACCATCCGCGCGCTTACCCTTGACCAGGGCCGCTTCTACAATCCTGAAGATCAAAGCCAGCGCGCTCGCGTCGCGGTCATAGGCTCAGAGACCAAAGAGAAGCTTTTTTCGGGACGTAACGCATTAGGTGAACACATTCGCCTTGACGGCATCAGCTTCGAAGTCGTGGGTATCCTCGCCCCGAAGATGCAGGCCGGCGACGACAATATCAATCGTGTCGTCTACGTGCCTTTCACCACCATGAGCGACCTTAAAGATACCCACTACATCGACTCCATCTGGTTCAACTACGAGACCAACGACTACCAGCGGATCGAGCAATCTGTGCGCTACATCATGGCTGCCCAGCACAAATTTAATCCCGCGGATCGCCGCGCGATATTCGTCTTCAACTTAATGGAGCAGGTTCACCAATTCGAAATCATCACCCTCGGGCTTAAAATTCTATTGGGTTTTATCGGCACGCTTACCCTGGGTATCGGCGGCGTCGGCCTGATGAACATCATGCTGGTCTCGGTAACACAACGCACTCGAGAAATTGGGGTAGAAAAAGCCTTAGGTGCCCGCCGCCGTCACATTTTTTTACAGTTTCTTGCCGAAGCTCTTACCATCACTTTCATCGGCGGATTGCTGGGAATTATTCTCGCCTATGCGGTTGCTTTCTCCGTTGGGCGGCTCACACTGTACAGTGCCATGGCTAAGCACGCGGAAGCCGGAGATATCCGCCTTATGATTAATCCGGTCACGCTGATTGTCGCCGTCCTTATTCTCAGCGCAGTCGGATTAATCAGCGGCATGATCCCAGCGATACGCGCCTCCCGCCTTGATCCCATCGAAGCCCTTCGCTACGAGTAGTTCCGCTGGATATACTCGCATCGTCTTTTTTATCTGCAAACCTAAGCCTCCTCCGCAACATCGAAGTGCAGGCAGTGTTATTTCTACTGGAGGATTGATAAACAAAATGAAAAAGCTGATTGGAGTGCTGAGTGTTTGTCTCGCATTTTCTTTCTCAGCCGTTGCCCAACATCAAGAACATGGCGGAGGTCGCGCCGAAGTCGGTGGCGGCCACCAAAACATTCCGGCTCATGGTCCGGCGCGAACTCGAAACGCGCGTCCGGTTGAGGAAAACCGCCATTACAATGACCGGCAAGGCCATCCGGAGGCTCCTCACGTACACGCCAACGGACAATGGGTTGGCCATGACACGGGCCGAGGCGATAGGCGTTACCATCTCGACCACCCCTATGAACATGGCCGCTTCACTGGAGGCTTCGGTCGCGGTCATGTCTGGCGACTTGGTGGCGGGGGTCCCGACCGCTTCTGGTTCAACGGCTTCAACTTTTCCGTAGCTCCATATGACGTTGGGTACTGTAACAACTGGCACTGGGATTCGGATGAAATAAGTGTTTACGACGACCCCGATCACCCTGGATGGTACCTGGCTTATAACGTCAGGTTAGGAACCTACGTCCACGTCATGTTTTTGGGAAGATAATAATTGTAATGTAGATACAGCAAGAGCATAAAAGCCGGGCAGGAGTGCCCGGTTTTCATGCAGTTACTTCTGATCTTCTATTTTCTGTCGTCTATTTCTTGTCCTCTATTTTTTGTCGTCGCTCTTATCTTCCTTGCTGGAGTTTTCTTTCACCTTTTCAATCGAAAGCAGTTCGACTTCAAAGATCAGCGTGGCATTGGGGCCGATGTCGCCTCCCGCTCCCCGCTCTCCATAAGCAAGATTCGCTGGAACGAATAACTGCCACTTTGATCCCACCGGCATGAGTTGCAGGGCTTCCGACCATCCTTTAATAACCTGCCCAACGCCAAATTTCGCCGGCCCACCGTGCTTCTCGGAGCTATCGAATTCCGTCCCGTTGATGAGGGTTCCACGATAGTTGCTTGATACAGTATCGTTCGCCGCGGGCTTTGGTCCGGTTCCCTCTTTCAGAACCTTGTATTGCAGGCCACTGGGCAGAGTGACTACTCCTTCTTTAGCTTTATTGGCGGCGAGAAACGCATCCCCCTCAGCTTTGTTCGAAGCAGCAGCCTGCTGCATTTGTTCCTGCCGCTTCTTACTGAGATCGGCCTGCATTTCCGTTAATACGGCCTGTGCTTCCTGCTCGGTCAAACGAGTCTTTGCGCCAGACATCGCGTCCTTGAGTCCTTGCGAGACCAGCGCCGGATCCACTTCCACCGATTGCTTTTTCAAGCTCGGACCAACTTTGCTGCCAATGTCCATTCCCAGGGCGTAACTGAATTTTTGGGTTCGCGTCGTCAGCGCTGTGCCGGTCGAGCTTTTCGCCGCCGTGCCTGTTTTCTTCACCGGAGTTTTCGCTGTTGTCGACGATTTCGGAGTTGTGGCGGCGGGAGCCGCTTGTGTCGATGCCGCGGGCGTATTTGCTGCTGGAGTCTGCTGGGCGAAGCCATCTCCGGCCAGCATGGTCCCTGCGGCCAATAGTAACGCTGTGATTAGAGATCTTTGCATTTATCTATTGTCACATTGCTCCGCATTCTGCGCCAGAGCCGAACTCCAATACTGATCAGCTCTCTAGCAAGAGTTAGCAAAGGTTTGGATTATGTTCTGTTAAACTCGTGCTTTTCTCGGAGTCGCTAAAATAAGGGTCGACCGTGGATCGCCCCAGTCAGATTGCATGCTGGATCTTCGTCAATACCAAAGTCTCGGTGCCGCTCTCAAGGATGCGTTGGAGCGCTGGCCCAACGAAACTTGCCTGATAGAAGCGGATCGCGAGCGCGAAAAATTGCGGCTCACTCATTCCGACTTTAAAGAAATGGCGCGTCCGCTTTGCCGCGCCCTCGAAGACGCCGCTTTCACGCCCGACGATCGTGCTGCGATCATCATGACCAACCAGTCGAAATGGCTGATCTCGGCCTA
>PLBX01000381.1:16658-16853 GCA_003135495.1 Acidobacteriaceae bacterium
TGGAATTTCGCAGAAAAGGCGAGCCTCAATTGGTGCCGCGAAAACGCGAGGATACGGCCTGCGTCGTCTATTCGTCCGGCACCGGCGGGCGACCCAAAGGATGCGTGCTCACCCACGATAGTTACTTAGAGCAATGCGCCGCGCTAACCGCGTGGTATCCGTTTTGGCCTGGCGTCCGCTATCTAAGCATCTTGC
>PLBX01000297.1 GCA_003135495.1 Acidobacteriaceae bacterium
GTTTTTAACAGGACAATTGCAGGGTGCGGTTCAACTCACAGCAGTTCGTAATACCGTTCCCCCAAGCATGCCCGGCACAGCATGCGCGCATCGCGCAAAACTTCGCGGCGAAAATTTATTCCTTCCCCGCATTCGGAGCAAACGATGCGCTCGCCTTTGTATCCCGGGAACTCTTCTGCCGCCAGGTCGACCTTTACCCACTGCGTTGTGAATAAATCAGCTTCCGGCATTTCGCGATAGGCCAGCATTTGTTGCTGGTTTTTGCTTTCGATTTCGGGATGCATCGAGCGCGCCAGAGCCTTGGACGATTCTTTTGCGGCTATGCGGATGGCTTTGCCTTCGCGGACGTCTTTTATGCCAAGATCGACGAAGGTTGCGGCCATCTTTCCCCAGTCGCGGAATTTCAGGGCGCGCTTGCCAAGGCGGCATCCTGTTACTACGGCGATGGCGTCGGTGGCGCAGCGGTCGATTTCGACGAAGGTGACGAGGCGCTTACGATCTTTATCTCTGGGATCTTCTATGCCCAACTTTTCAATTCCCAACATGGCCAGACGCACGCCGAGTACCTGCCCTGCGCACAGGTGGCCGTGGGCCTGTTCAGCTTCGCGGAGATATTCGTCGAGGGAAAGCATAAGAATTTGTAATTTCTTAGTCTAAAGTGAGCAGCCCGCCGCTCCTGGGTGATGGTGCAGACGGCGTGCCCTCAGCGGCTAAAGCCGGATCCTCGTAGCTCCTCGTGGCATGGCTGAAGCCGTGCCCTTCCCGTTCGTGACTACCCCGTTGCGAACTACAAACCGCTCTTTACTTCCTTCGCCAGCGCACCCCGTCTTTTGTATTCTCCACAATGATACCGGCGGCGGTTAGTTCGGCGCGAATGGCATCTGAGGCTTTGAAGTTGCGCGATTTTCGCGCGGCTTCCATCTCGGCCAGTTTTTGATTGACTTGTTCGTCGGCCAATTGAGCGGAGCCGGCGATCTCCAGCAACTCGGGGCTGATTTCTTTCTCGCGGCCTTCGGCGCGGGCCCAGTCGAGGATGGCTTTCATCTTTGGCTGATCGTCGTCTTTGAGGACACCGAATATCTCGTCAAATTTCTCCAGGGCTCCTAGCAGCGGTTTCACGTCGTCATGGCGAACTTCTGCTGCATCGAGCGCGGTGTTCACTTTGCGAAGCATGTCGAACATCGCAGCTTGGGCCTCGGCGGTGTTCAGGTCGTCGTCAAGAGCGCTCTTCAGTCGGACGATGGTTTCGTTGGCTAGTTGGGCCATCGCGGGGTTCGCGCCGGATTGGAATTGAGTACTGGTTAGGCGAAAGCGGAAATTTCTCAATTTCTCAACTGAACTCGCGGCTGATTTCAGTCCATCGAAAGTGAAGTTCAGTTGATTGCGATAGGGAACCTGCGTCAGAAGCCAGCGAATCGACGACGGCTTGTGGCCCCGCAGCACCAAATCGCGGATGGTGAAAAAGTTGCCGAGGCTCTTCGACATCTTCTGGCCTTCCACTAAAAGGAAGCGGGCATGAAACCAGTAACGCGCCAGTTGCTTGCCACTGAGAGATTCCGACTGCGCAATTTCATTTTCGTGGTGAGGGAAGATAAGATCTTCGCCGCCAGCGTGCAGGTCGAAACTCGGTCCGAGTTCTTCCATCGACATTACGGAACACTCGATGTGCCAGCCGGGACGGCCGGGGCCGATCGCCATTTCCCATGAGGCTTCGCCCGGCTTCGGAGCTTTCCAGAGGGCGAAGTCGCGGGCGCTGTCTTTTTCGTATTCGTCGACATCGACGCGGGCGCCGTCGTTCATTCCCGCGAAATCTTTCTTTGAAAGTTTGCCGTACTCGGGAAATTTCGCGATACGAAAATAATAAGAACCGTCGTCGGTGCGGTAGGCGAATCCTTTCTCCACTAATTTTCCAATGAACTCCGCCATCGCATTGATGTGTTCGGTAGCGCGCACGAAGATTGGCTGTGCGATGCCGAGAGTGGCTGAATCTTCAAGGAACGCCTGAATATATTTTGCGGTGTACTGCTTTACGGTAACGCCGTCACGGGCAGAGTTGCGGATGATTTTGTCATCCACGTCGGTGATGTTCATGACGTAGCGGACTTCGTATCCGCTCTGGCGCAGGAAGCGATAAAGGAGATCGACGGCGATGAATGTTCGGAAGTTGCCGATGTGTCCGTAGTCGTAGACGGTTGGACCGCAGGCATACATCCGCACGCGATTGTCGTCGAGGGGATGAAAGTCTTCGATCGTCCCAGTGAGAGTGTTATAGAGGCGCAATGGCATGAATGAATTCGCGAGCGGAGTACGAATCTTACATTCTAGGGGTCGGTTGGAAAACGGGTCAAATGGGGCATCGTCTGGTAGAGCTTTAACCACGAAGAGCACCGCAGAGCTTTAACCACGAAGAGCACTAAGGTTCACGAAGGAAACCTTGAACAACGCCATTTTCTTTCGTGGCGCGAACAGTCGAGTGAAGGGCTACGGGGATTTCTGCTTAGCTTTATTATCGTCCAGGTCAAGTCCGAAGGATGGATGCTCGTAGGTTCCGGAAATTCGCACGGGAACAACCTCACCTTTTCGTTTCTTCTTGAAAAAAGGATCCATCATCTTTAGCAAGAAAGCCTTCCCCCCGGTAGTCGTGTCGGAAATTTTCGTGTCGACTTTGAGTTGGCCGCGCAGATCAATTTTGTGGTTGAGCAGATTGTAGGTTCCTTGCATGCGGGCGGCTGCGCCCGGCACTCCGAATGAAAGATCAGAAAAGTGGGCGGTCGCGTTGAGTAGGCTGACTTGTCCCTTCAGATCTGTGAGAACGGTTTCGAGATCGGGTTGATCTTTAGTCTGCTCTTTATTCTTATCTTTGTTCTTATCGTCCTTATCTTTCTCTGGGTCTTTTATCTTTTCGCGCCGCGCGCCGGCGCTTAATTTGTCTACGTTCTGCTGAGTAGTTTCAGAAAAGGTTCCGCCAGAGATACCAAAAGCGCCCTGCAATTTAACTTTTTTCAGGAATTGTTCTTCGCCCGGCGGAATTTCAACACGGGCCTGCAAGGTGACATTGCCTGACATGGGAGCGCGATTTGCCTTGACGAACAGCCGCAGAAGATCTTCGATGCGAGCCTTATTGGAATGGAGCTCAATGAGAGCGATTTTTCCTTTGCCGCTTTTTCCATCTCCATCCGCTGAGCCGGCAATGCTCCCCTGTGCGACCAGATGCGTATTCCAGAAATCGGCATCGACGTGATTGAGAAAAGTGTCGCCCTTCATGGCATCGACATAGGCGCTGAATTTTGTTGTCAACTGGACCGGATGTCCGCTCTCTTTGACCTCAAAATCAGGAGTGCCGGTGGAGCCTGAGATGTCGATGTGCGACAGTTTGCCGCCAAATTGCCCAGTCGATGAAAGTGTGCCGGTTATTCCTTCATAGATGCTTAAGTCGGCCTGTTCAAATTTGTATTGGCCAGAGATGGGCGTATTGCCGGGATTGTCTTTATTCCAGACGCCAAATTTTCCCTGCGCGGTGACTTCTCCTGGAGGTTCGGGATTGTGGACGCGAACCTGGTAGGCGAGAGGTCCATTCCATCCCACATTTTTTAACGATGCTTCGCGAACGTCAAAGCGCAAAGGCTCTTTGTTGGGAGCGCTGGAAGCAAACTCGACGGTCGAACCGTTGGCGATAATCTCGTTTATCGTAATTTTCGATGGTGAGGTGTGGAAGGCTTGAGATGCCGTACCGAAAGCTGGAATGAATACGTGCATACCATCGGCGGTGATTTGGTTGACACTCTGAGAGATGAGGCCGTGATAACTGCCAACAATTGTGAGCCGGTCTATGGTGATAAGTGGCTTGGCATCGTTGCCGCGGCGGAAAGCGACTCCTTCGAGAACGCAACCCGGAGGAAAATAAGTTTCGCGAAAAGACCGGGCGGTGACCTGACTATCTCCCGCCTCGCTGAGATTCTGAATGATGGCAGGCTGGCGGAAGGGCCACCAGTGGCGTAATGCCAACGCCAGAGCAAAGAAGATCAAACCGAGAACTATTGTGGCGCTGAGCAGTTTCCTATTTCCGGTCCCTCGTCCGTGAATAGCAGAACGCATTCGCGAAGGCGATGTCGAAGAAGTAGACATAAATGATATTTGAACCCTAAAGCACGGTTTGAGTTGCTGTTGATAAAACACTTCTGTTGGAAAGACAACACTTTGGTCTCTTGTCAATCTAGCAGGGATGGGTGGGGGAAGGCGCACCCGTCAAGAAGAGACGCGTCGCCTACCGGTCAGCGGAGCCAATTTAGCGCTGGCTCAAAGACAGGTATTGCGGTATGCTTCTGCCCCACAACCGGACGCCGCGGGCCACCTTTTCCAAAAAAGACGCCGGTACCGAGGAGGTTCAAATGGAAAGTGCCATTGGAGTATTTGCTTCACGAGATCATGCTGAAAAAGCGGTAAAGGAATTGCGGGAACGAGGCGTACCGGAAAATTCGATTTTGTTCCTGACGCGGTCAGAAACGGAAGCTAACTCCATCGCGAAAGAGTTCGGCGCGTATGTAGGTGGCTTCGTGGGTGGGGCAGCAGGGATGACCACGGGAGTGGTGGCGGCGTCGCTATTGCTTCCCGGTCTTGGTCCGATATTTGCGCTGGGGTTTGGCGCCGCTGCGCTGCTTGGTTTGGCAGGAGCCGGCGCGGGTTCCGCCGCGGGCTCGGCTACGATACGTGAAGCGGACGCGCCGAAGCCAGCTGAGGGCGAGACTTCAGGGGATGTTGCTTTCTTCCGCGAAGTACTCACGGAAGGCCGTTCGCTGATTGTGGTGCGAACCGATTCACCCGAAATTGCAAAAACTGCGTGCGAGGTTTTAGATCGATTGGGGATGGGTTCGAAAGAACGGACTCACGCAAAAATGCAAACCAACACGCGACAAGTTGGTGACGTGACAGTAGTCGATATCACCGGGCGAATTACACTCGGTGAAGGCAATGTCATGCTGCGGGAAATCGTTCGGGAGATGGCGGCTCGGGGCAATAACAAAATTGTTCTGAACCTGGGTGAAGTTCAATATATCGACAGCTCAGGGATTGGCGAATTAGTAAGAACTCACACGACGATTCGGAATATGGATGGGCAACTGAAGCTGGCAAACCTGCACAAACGTGTGAGTGACCTTCTCGATATGACTAGGTTGTCCGCTGTTTTTGATATCGAGAAGGACGAAGAAAGCGCCATTCGATCCATGAGCGGAGACACGACCACTCGGGCGGTTGCGTGATGACTGCCGGATCGTGCTAATGGTCAGGTTTTTTGGGTACGATTCGTGATTAGTTCGAGTGATGACGGACATCAAGCGCTAACCGCTAGGGCGCGAAGTAACACGAAGGCCTTTCTGTCGGAGGCAATCTTCGTGTGACTTTGTGCCCTTGGTAGTGGAATTTGTTTGCGCAAATTCAACTGCTTGCGTTTTGATAATTTGTAGTTTTGCTTTACCCTTTATTGCGTGGCTCGCACCAAAACCCCTACCTCAAATATCGAAACTCCAGGCGATTTCCAAGGCGATCCCGTCGCTGAGAAGGGGTCTCCGCTGCAAGTGATTCGTCTTCCGGTTTGACCTCTGCCGCACTAACGGGTTGATGAGGAGGTTCGACTGGGCCTCGCATTCGGTCGGATCGGTTTCTTCATGGCCCCAAAATCTTTGCACTGATTAAATTTGCCTTCGCGACTAGTCGCCACTGGCCTTCCAACGGTTAGGACTTAAGCTGGGCCTCCCGCACGGGCGCATGCAGACGTTGCTGTACTAGAAGCGCGTAATGGACGGCGGACACGATAGTGAAGAAGAATGTGGCGCGCAAGAAGATTTTGGCGGCAATCTGAATGATCACGATGGGTTTGACCGGCAGCAGCATGACAAAAAAAACGGCTGCGACTTGAGCAAAGGTGTTCGCTTTGCCGAAGATGCTGGGGCGAAAATCGCGGAGGCCCGCGATCATGAAAAGGACTCCGCTGATCAGCAGAATGGATACGTCGCGGCTGAACACCAGCACGGTATATTTCCACGGAATCATGCGTTCGATGGACAACACTAGAAACATCGTGCTCATCAACAGCTTATCAGCGATGGGGTCGAGATACTGCCCGAGCACGGTTTGCTGATGCAAAGTACGCGCGAGAAGGCCATCGAGGCCGTCGCTCATTCCTGCGAAGATGAATAATGCCAGCGCCCATTTGAAATCGTGTTTGACCAGGTAGATGACGATGAAAGGCAGAAAGATCATCCGCAGCAGAGTGAGCTGATTGGGCGCGGTAAGAATCTGCCGGAAGTTCACCGCTGGTTTTCTCCGCTAGAAATCTCACCGGAGTTATGCAGGAATTCGCTTACGAGAAGGGGGGCCGGATCCTTTCCCGTCTTCTGCGCGAAGCGCTGCGATAGCGACAGAATGTTTCCTTCGGGCAGGTCGAGTTCCATGCGCTCCAGGCGATGCATAGGAAAGAAAATAACACCNNCGAGGTGAAGGGCTCGCCGTTCTTGATTTGCGAAGCTAGATCGTCGAAAGACGATACGTCGATACCGCGTAAACTAAGGCCTTCACCCGAAAGATGGAGTATGGCTCCCCAATATTTTTCTCGGGGGCTGGTCAAGGTTACAATGACGAGGGCGCCGGGACGAAAAGGTACGGCAGCTTGAGGTTCCTGATAAAAGCTAGTGCTGGTCACATTGCGATTGTCGTCTGTAGGAGGCCGAAATTGCAAACGCGTATGGCATAGAAAATGGCGACGCTTCAAAAGTAAAAAAACCGCCATCAGATTTGCGCTGGTGGCGGCGAATCAAGAGAGGACGAGGTACGCGGAGTTCAAAACTCAAAAATAAAGTGGTAATCAGGCGACGAACTTACGCCGCAATAAAGCGGCAAGTCCGAAGAGCCCAGTTGAAAGTAGAGAGAGCGTGCCCGGCTCCGGAGTAGCCATCGCGGAAGTACGGTAACCGATAAATTCCTGCGGGCCATGGCCGGGGCTGCCGCCGACCGGGGTATACAGCGCCAAACCTTTGAACTCGCTTGCGGGAGCGGAGTGCGCTGCGGATAACGCGTTGCTCTCAATTGCCAGGGCGGACGCGTCCGAAGTTACGCCTTTGTCGAACAAGTTCCACACAGCCCAATTGCCGGCTGTGGGGCTGATGGTTCCATTGACGATACCCATGAAAATGATTCCGGCTGCTTTGTAGTCGATGGAATTCTTGCCGAATAAGCCCTTTCCGGAGAGCAATCCGCCGACATTGGCGGTCCATGTTTCGCCGGTCGAAATATGGTTGGTAAAAGCGTCGCACATCATGGGCGTGGCCTTGCCGCCGTTGACCGAGAAATAATAGGGATACGTATAGAAGCCGCCGGAGTTATTATCGCCCGGATTGAGAAATGCCATATTGACAGGGGCGGAATTGGCGGATGCCAAAGTGGATAACAATGCGGCTGCAACCAACGATAAGAGATAGCGAGTGCGTAACATGAGGCGGCCTCCAACAGCTAAACCAGATTCGAGAGTGGTTACCCTCGTTCTCTGAAAAACCTTGAATGCGTGATGCATGTAGATAGAAGGGCATTTCGCCTGCCATGGAATGCAAAAATTGACCCTGCTGCTGCAATGGCTTATAGCCGGCGAGCTATCAAAGTGAAAAACTCTGCAACCGTGAGCCACGTCGAGAGCCAAGAGAAATCCAATTTGCAGGATTTAGTAACTACAGGTAACCAGATGGAGTAACTACTATCGACGAAACGAGGCGCCACGCAATGGCTTTGGCGGGGCAGGCAGAAAGCTTGCCCGAGCGGGTCAAAAGATTAATAATCGTCGGGCGAAATTCTACGACTGTTGTTTATTGCGCCTGGCGAAAGACGCGGAAGATTTTGCGGGAAATAATATTTGCAATATAGAGGATTAGTGTATTGGTCGGCATTCGAACTCACGACTTGCGTAAGGTTTACAATTCGGCGCCGCCGCTTGCGGCAGGAGGTACCTTCGCGTTCAGCACGGCGCGCGGCAAGAAGGCACCGAAAAATGAGATTGTCGCGCTGAATGGCCTGTCGCTCAATATTTCGTCCGGAGAGATCTTTGGCTTGCTTGGGCCAAATGGGGCGGGGAAGTCGACCACGGTTGGAATTCTTACCACGCGGGTACGCCCAACAGAGGGACAGGCCTGGATCGGCGAGCACGAGGTGTGGCGCGAACAAGTCGCGGTCAAGCGTCTGATTGGGGTGGTAGCGCAGCGTCCGAATCTTGATTTTTCTTTGACGGCCCGTGAGATCTTGCTTTTTCACGGAGCCTATTTTGGCCTTGATTCGCGAGCGCGCGCTGAACGAGCCGATGAGTTGCTAGATCGATTCAAGTTGCGCGAACGAGCGGAGCAGATGGTTCGTGGATTTTCCGGCGGCATGATGCATCGGCTTTCAATCGCGCGCGCCATGATGCACGATCCGCAAATACTCTTTCTGGATGAGCCAAGCGCCGGACTGGATCCGCAAACTCGTTTGCTGCTGTGGGAAATTATTCGTGAATACAATCAGCGCGGCAAAACCATCCTTCTTACTACGCACAACTTGGAAGAAGCGGATGCGCTGTGCCAGCGCTTGGCCATTATCGATCACGGGCGCAATATCGCGATGGGCACGCCATCTGAATTGAAGGCTTCGGTTCCTGGCGGGTTCGTACTGCGCTTGCGATTCGGGCGTCAGTCGCCGGAATTGCTGCAGCGTCTTCAGGGGCTGGCGGGTGTACGCGAAGTTCGCGCGCACGAGGTTGCGAGCAGCGCGGGCAAACGCGGAGCGGATGCGGGCTTGAGCGATATCAATTCCATTGACGTGTATGCCGATCGCGGTGGCTCGCTCATTTCCGAGATTGCTAACCTGGCTTCGGCTGCATCAGTTGAATTGTGCGATGTGCACATCTCGGAGCCGAGTTTGGAAAATCTCTTTCTGCATCACACTGGAAGGAGCATGCGCGAATGAACTGGAAAACTTTTCTCGCGTTGCTGGGACGCGATGCTCATGTTGCGCGGCGCAATTTCATTCCTTTGCTGCTGCAGACTTTTTTGCAGCCGATGATGTTCGTGTTTATCTTTGGGCGGGTGATGGTGAGCAGCGGCTACATGCCAGCAGCTTATAAGAGCTTGTTGCTGCCGGGAATCATGGCGATCAGCATGGTGTTTACGGGAGTGTGGGCGGTTGCCATGCCATTGATTGCCGAATTCCAATTTACCCGCGAGATTGAAGACCGGTTGCTGGCGCCGATTGAAATTTCATGGCTTGCGATAGAGAAAGTGATTTTTGGCACGCTTCAGGCTCTGGTCGCGGGATTGGCGGTCATCCCGATGGCGTGGCTATTACTTCGGCCGGTGGAATTCAACCTGCACTCGCCGTTGAGCTTTGCGTTTGTAACTTTGCTGGTGGCGCTTTTCTCGTCGTGTGGCGGGCTGGCCCTCGGATGCAGCGTCGATCAAGCGCATATTGGATTGATGTTCAGCATGGTTCTAACTCCAATGATTTTTTTCGGCTGTACTTATTATCCGTGGAGCGCGCTGGCGCACTTTCCGATTCTGCAGAAAATTGTGTTGGTGAATCCGCTGGTCTATGCGAGTGAAGGACTGCGGGGAACGCTCGTTCCCCAGTTCCCGCATTTATCATTGCTGGCCGTGTTAGTGGCGCTCACGTTATTTGATGTGGCGCTGCTTGGCGTTGGGCTGCGTCAGTTCCATAGCAAAGCTGTCAGCTAGAACGATTCCTTAAATACGTCGCTATTTCATCGGCGGTACATAAGGAAGATACCGAGCGAACAACCAGCACAGGAAGAACACGACGGGCACGTGGACGATCAGTTGCAGAACTCCATAGCCGACGATGTCTCTGGCTTTCAATTTCAGAATGCCGAGGAGAGGCAGCATCCAGAAGGGATTCACCAGGTTGGGCAATGCTTCTGACGCGTTGTAGATCTGGACCACCCATCCTAAATGAACCTGGTTCAGGTTCGCGGCTTGCAGAACGTAGGGCGCTTCGATGACCCACTTACTACCGCCGGAAGGAATGAAAATTCCCAGAACAGCAGAGTACATCGCGACTAATAAGGGATAGGTGTTGTGAGTGCTGATGGAGGCGAAAAGTTTTGCCAGCGCGTCTGCTATGCCGGTGCCGACAATCATTCCGAAGATAACCGCGTAAAACGGAAACTGGATGAGCACGCCGCCAGTGGCTGGAATGCATTCTCCTACCGCGCGCATGAAGCACTTAGGCCGCCAGTGTAATAAGAGGCCGACGGTGATGAACATGAGGTTATAAGTATTGAGGTCGAGGGCGGCCAGCGCACCTTGCGGCGAGGTGCGGAATACGTCGACGAGATACCAGCACAACAATGCGGCAACTAAAATTGTGAGCAGGGGACTGTATTCGAGCCACTCTCCGGGCTTGCTGCGGTCTTCCAGGCTGGAGTTAATGGGAGCGTATTGGATGCCATAGGACTCGGCGGTGCGGGCGTTTTCGGGCGAGGGCGTCGATAAGTACGCGATGATCACCGACAGCGTGATCAGGATTGCAGTGGTAGCGATGCTCTGCCACAAGAAGAGGGTTTGAGTAAGTGGGATGAGGCCGCTGATGTTGAACAATGAAGGCGGCATGGATGACTTAGTCGCCATCAGCATGGCGGCTGAAGATGAAAGTCCCATGGCCCAGACGGCACCGAGGCCGAGATAGGCGGCGGCTCCCGCGGCGCGGTAGTCCATTCCTTTGACGCGATGCGCCAGTTCGCGAACGAACAGTCCGCTGAAAATCAAGCTCAACCCCCATGAGATTAGGGAGGTCAGCATGGAGAAGAGCGCGACCATGGCGATGGCTGAGCGCGGCGACTTGGGGATTCCGGCCAAAGCTTGGATGGCGCGATAGACGAGGGGAGTCGATGCGACCACATAACCGCCGACTATGATCATGACCATCTGCATGGTGAAGGGAACTAAGGTCCAGAAGTTCCTGCCACCCTGAATGGCAAGCTTGGCGGGGCTTTGATGAAGTAATAAGCCTACGACAAAGACCACCACGATTCCCAACAGCGCAAAAATAAGAGGATCTGGGAACCAGCGCTCGCTCCAGTTGGCGAGGCTAAGACCAAAGCGGACCAGGGACTGTTCTTGTGTTGCCGCTTGATTCTCTCGGGGCGTGTCCATTGTTGATCCTTTCAATAGGCGATTTTGACTCTTTCAAAAAAAGTCTCTTCCGCATTGATTTTCTGCCTCAGCGGCTAAAACCGGTCTGAGGACATGCCAGCTAATTGCAGCGGTGAACCGCTGCGCCACCCAAGAGCGACAACAGAATATTTTCTTCCAGCACGCTGCGCCGCGCGGGAATGATTTTTTGATGTTACGGCGCGGCTAAAGCCGCGCCCCTTCAAAGAAATCATCAAGATCATCGTTTTTTAGGGTAATTTCAATGCGGGATGCCGAGCTGCGCTCGGCTGGGACGGGCGGGACGCCCGTCACCACGCAAGCATCACCACTTTAGCGAGGGCTATTTTTGGGGGTGGAGAACTTTACGGGGATCTGCTCTACGATTTCTATGTCGAAGCCTTCGAGGGCCGCTACTCTTCTGGGGTGATTGGTTAGCAGGCGGATGCGTTTTAGATTTAAGTCGGAGAGGATTTGGGCTCCGAGGCCGATCTCTCTATGGATTTTTCTTTCGCTTTCGGGGAGCGAGGGTAGGCTGCGTTCTCTATGGAAGGTCAGGAAGGACTGCTCGCCGATTTTTTCTGCGGAGAAGCCTTTGGAGGTTTGGTGCAGATAAATGAGTGCGCCTCTTCCCTCTTCGGCGATTCTCTTCATGGAGGCTTCGAGGGTAGGATTGCAGTCGCATCCGGTGGCTCCGAAGACGTCGCCCAGCAGGCAATGCGCGTGCATGCGGACTAGAACTGGTGTTAAGGGATCGCTGATATCGCCGCGGATCAGGGCCAGATGAGAGTCTCCGCCATCGACTTCGCTCTCGTAGGCGATCAGGCGGAATTCTCCGTGTTTCGTTTCTACCAGCGCTTCTCCAACACGGTGAACGTAGCGCTCATGCTGCATGCGATAACGGATCAGCTCCGCGACGGTGAGCATTTTCATCCCATGCGTGCGGCAGAATTCGATCAGGTCGGGGACGCGGGCCATGGTGCCATCATCTTTCATGATTTCGCAGATGATGCCGGCGGGAATCATTCCGGCTAAACGAGCGAGATCGACGGAGGCTTCGGTTTGGCCGGCGCGAACCAGGACTCCACCCTTGCGGGCGCGGAGCGGAAACATGTGGCCGGGGCGCGCTAGATCGGATGGGCGCGTGGCGGGATTGATGGCTACTTTGATGGTGTGGGCGCGGTCGTGGGCGGAGATTCCGGTGGTGACACCGTCCCGGGCGTCGATGGCTTCGCAGAAGGCGGTTCCATATTGAGCTGTGTTCTCGCTGGTCATGGGACCGATGCGCAGGTGGTCGAGACGTTCTTCAGTCATGGCGAGGCAGATGAGGCCGCGTCCATGCTTGGCCATGAAGTTGATGGCTTCGGGGGTGACTTTTTCGGCGGCTAAGGTGAGATCGCCTTCGTTTTCGCGGTCTTCGTCGTCGATAACAACGATCATGCGGCCGGCGCGGATTTCTTCGATGGCGGTGGGGACGTCGGTGAATGGCGAGTTAGGGGTCATAGCTCCCTCAGGGGCTAAAGCCCCTTTTCACATGGGACAAAACAGCGCGGCTGAAGCCGCGCCCCTTCAAAACTTATAAGCAAGGCGCTATCAAAACAGTACCTATAGGCAAGGCGCTAGCCTCTTCTAAACAAAATCTTACAGACAAGGCGCCAATCAAATGTCCGCCAATCGAAAATCCGCCTCATCTAAAAATCCATTGCACCGCAATAAGAACAATCCACAAAAAGAAAGGGTCGCCGCAGCGACCCTTGTTATGACTTCACCGCTTTTACAGGGTGGATTCGATTTCAAAGCCCCAAGCTTCGAGTAATGGTTCAGGAATGTACTTGGAATTCTTGTTACGGCGCGCCCATTCGCGCAGCCTGGTTGAGCGCAAATATTGGTCAGGGGAGAGTTTGTACTCATGAACAACTTGCTCGAATTCGGTGATCGTGGGAACAACCGGGCCGATGGGCTCGGGCTTGCCCCAGTTGGGATTTCCGCGTCTCTTAGCCATGAAAAAACATTCCTCTTGAAATTGGAATAAGGACTTTAATTTGTGTCTCTATACAGTTTGATTCGAAGCAACCGCCAAGGGATTCATGGAGAGAAGTAAAAATGCAACGGCTGTTACCAACCCAATTTATGCCCTTGGAAGCTATTGATAATAATAGGTTTTTATCAACTAGTCAACAACTAAATGAAGTATAGCGGTTCCTTTGTAGTATCCCCTTTGAGCAGAAGGACTTGCACTGCGACAGCCTGGGTTCTGATTTTCGCAACTTATGAAAAATAATATAACCGTCCCGTCTTTGGGATTTAATTCTCGGGTTTGATTCTCGAACAACATGGTTGGGCGCTGCAACGAATATAGTCCAGAGGTGACTGCGGTAACCGGGAGATCAGGCTCCTCCATTGACCGCACATATTCGCGGACTTAGAGTTCGAACGGGGGAGTTCGACCTGCGAGCGCGTTCCCCAAAGTTGCAAATGCTTCAAAAAGCATTCATCAATCAATCTAAACGAACCGATAACGTCAGCAATGAACCTGAAGTCTCTGCTGCTTAGTTCCGACGAAAAGACGGTGCGCATTCTGCGCCGAGTTCTCAGCGACTTGGAGATAACCGTCGAACACTGCTCCGAAGTTGATGATGCCATCCGGCGAATTACGCGGCAGCGCTTCGAAGCAATTATCGTGGACGCAGCGAATGTGGAGAATGCCACCAATGTACTGAAGGCGGCACAGGCGGCTCCAGTGAACAAGCGAGCATTGGCGATCGTGTTGGTTGAGGCTTCGGTAGGGCTTAAAGGCGGCTTCGATATGGGAGTCCATTTCGTGTTGCACAAACCGTTTGCTGTGGAACTTACAAAGTCGAGTTTCAGGGCTGTTCGGGCCATTATGAGGCGTGAGCGGCGGCTGCAGTTGCGGGTTCCGGTGCAAGTTCAGGTTGAGTGCCAGGGGGCTAACCACTATAAGGCTAAAACCCTTGACTTGTGCGAGGGAGGTATGGCGTTGCAGTTTTCCAGGCGGCCCACCAATGAAAGTACGCTTCGATTCACATTGACGTTGCCGGGCATGGAGAAAAAACTGGAAATCGTGGGCGAGTTGGCTTGGGAAGGCAACGAAGAGCAGGCGGGGGTGGCGGTTCAAAAACGCCAGCGATGACCAGCGCAAAGTGCTTCGGCAATGGCTCGCCAATCATCTGCCCCCTGTTGAACAGGATGAACCTGTGAATTGCCGGCTGACCGACATGACTCTTGGCGGCTGCTATCTCACTACGAATTCGCCTTTTCCTCGGGGTACGCGAGTTATTTTGTCGATCAAAACTTCTGAGTTGCAACTCCGCGCCACGGGCGTCGTGTTGGTGACGCATCNNAGCAGCGGGAGCAGGTGCATCGCATGATCACGATCCTGCGTGCTGATGGAAATAAGTCTCCGGAGTTGCAAGTGGAACCGGATGGATTGGAAACGCAAACGCCGACCGACAGTTCTGGGCGGTTCCAGGTTTTCGCCAGCCAAGCTACGGCTGAGGCAGGTGGGCAACACGACGTATTCGGGACGGAAGACACGCTGGTTGAACTTTTCCGGCACAAGTATCAGATACCGGTTGAGACTTTCCTGGAGTTGATGCGGGAGCAGCGACACCCTGTGGGATCAGGTTC
>PLBX01000405.1 GCA_003135495.1 Acidobacteriaceae bacterium
AGATCAAGAAAGCCGTCATGATCTAAATCCCACGCGTCGCTCGACCACGCCCAGCGCCCAATCCCGGCGGCTGCCATGTCAGTGGTGTTCTTGAACTCCGCGCCGCTGTTTTTAGTTTCATTCCGAAAAAGCGAGTTGCCCATGGCGTGTTTGTGGTACATGGCGCAAATTTCCGGAGCGGCATCTTTCTTGAAGTTGTCCTGCATCGAAATGCGTTCGCCCGCGGCTGTCCACATATCGGCTACATAGAGGTCTTCAAGCCCGTCGTTATCGTAGTCAAACCAGCAAACACTCATGCCCGCGCCAACATCTTCGACTCCGGCCGCCGCCGCGACGTCGGTAAATGTTCCGTTGCCGTTATTTCGATAGAGATTCTTTCGCCCGAAATCATTCACCACGTAAAGATCGGGCCACCCGTCGCCGTTGAAATCATTCCATCCGCAGCAAAAGCTGTAGCGCGTGTTGTTTGCACCGAGCCCGGTTTCGGCAGTCACATCGCGAAAAGTGCCGTCACGGTTATTGCGCATCATGAAATTAGGAGGCCCGTTCTCCGCGTCGTAATAGGGAGATGGATACTTGTACTGCTCCGTGCCCTGGTAATAGACGTAGAGACAAAAATAAATATCGAGCCATCCGTCGCGGTCATAATCCGCAACGGCCGCGCCAGTGAACGTTCCTTGCGGTGGATTCGCAAACCGAAATGCATCGGCCTTCTGAACAAACTTGCCGTTGCCCTGGTTCAGAAACAGCATCGGCCCGGTGGCGCGGACGACGATCAAATCCTGGCGCCCGTCATTATCGACATCGACAAACAGAGCGCACGCCGTGTTTTCAATTACCCCGATGCCCGCTGCTTCGGTGATGTCTTCGAAAGTTCCATCACCCCGATTGCGATAAAGCCGATTCGGAAGGCCGCCGGGTTGGCAAACGTAGAGATCATCAAAGCCGTCGTCATCGATATCCCCGACGGAAACGCCGTTGTGCCCGTAGATATCAATTCCGCAAGCCCCATCAAGCACGGTCCGCCAATAGTCGCTCCCATGCATTAACTGCGCTTGATAAGAGGCGTTGCCTCCCAGCGCTGAAGCTGCAAGATCGACATAGCAACGATTCGCAGAACGGCTCTGGGTTTCAGATGATGCTGTCCAGTTTTGTACACCAAATTCACCCGATGTATCGCGCTCCCAAACAATCTGCCAATAGCCAATACGCTGCTCGCGATAAAAATCTTTGCCTGTCCCAACCAATTCATACCGAATGCTCGTCTTTATAGGCAGAGCAGAACCGGCGCTAAGCTTCGTGCCGACGTTAATACTCGTGACTTGAAACTCAGCCGTGAGAAGTTTGGAGAAAGTGTTCAAAGATGCACGAAGTTCTTGCACGAACTTTTCTCGGCCAAGCGAAGCATCTCCAGTGAAGGTATTGTGACGAACCTCTATCGCTGGCCCAGGCCGCACAACGCGCGATTCAAACAGACGCAGGGCCCCCCCCCGAAAGTCTGGAGCAAGAATTGTCTGTATGGCCTCGCAGTTCTGTGGCGACGTCAGGAATTCCGAACTCCACTGCGCAAGGATCGCGGCTATCTCGTCAGCGTATTGCNNCGGCGCCGGGCGTGGTTTTCAGAAGCAAAGCATCGAGCGGCCTGGCCATCTTGTAGTGAGGATGGAGATGGTATTCGTGCCCCAGTGAGCCTTCTTGTATTGAGCTTGATTCGTACAGGGAAGCGAAGTCGAACCCGCTCATTCCAGCAGGAATGAGCGCTGCTGAGACTCCCTGGCAGCACCGGATGAGAAAATCTCTGCGGCGGAGGTATGAGGGATGCAGCGCGGGCGCAATCCGAATCTTCTCAGGTGGCTTCAGGACAGTGTCTCCGGCGGGCCCACATGTGGCATGAAACTAACATTCACACCTACGAGCGTCAAGAGTTGGGCCGATATAATGACAGCGCTACGATCATTCTCGCGGGTGGGAAGAAATAAATGCCGGAACGCAAGACAAACATGCAAACCGATCTGGAAGTTCGCTGGCCAAAAAGCGAAGCCAGCCCGGTACTCGACAGCATTCGTCCGGTCATTAAACGCTCGCGCGACGTAACCACGAATATCGATAAAATTCTCGACGTTGCCAAATGGATGGCCTACGAAGAATTACCCATGCCTGACTATGCGCTGCCTTTTGGCGTCGGCGAAGGCAATGTCAACGACACCATCGATTTCATCCTGACCACTTCCTGCATTGATACAGCCTTTACCGATTTTTCCAGCCACATAAAGTTTCAGTCTGAGTATCGCGGGAACATGTGGTCCGATTCAGATGCGCTGTTCGCCTGCATGAAGCGTGCTATCGATAACAACATTCCGATACTCGATGGAAAGTTCCTCGCCGAGATCACTCGCGCCGAGATGGAATCATTGTTTGCCGGCAATATCGAATTGCCGATGCTCGACGAGAAAATGGCGATCCTTCACCAAGTCGGGGCCACTCTGGAGGCGAAGTATGATGGGCGCTTCCATAACTTTGTCGCGTCATCCTCTCCAAAACTTTTTGATAACGGCAAAGGGCTGGTAGATCGCATGGTCAATGACTTTCCTCGCTTTCGTGATGTCAGTATTTATGACGGCCATACCGTTAAGTTCTACAAGTTGCCGCAGCTGACACTTTGGTTTCTCTACACAAGCCTTGCAAAAACCGGGCAGTTTCATCTCGAAGATCTGCATGCAATGTCCGCCTTCGCCGACTATATTGTCCCGGTTGCGCTGCGCGTGTTGGGAATCACCAGCTATTCAACCGATCTCGAAGCAGCCATCAATTCCTACCAATTAATTCCCCACGACAGCCCGTGGGAGGTCGAGATTCGCGCCCATTGCATCTACGCCAGCGCTTTACTTGCCGAAGAAATCAACCGCCTGCGGCCGCCGGACCGGCAAATCGTAATTCCGCAGATCGATGCCCGGCTCTGGACCCACTACCACAC
>PLBX01000196.1 GCA_003135495.1 Acidobacteriaceae bacterium
GTCACTTTCCAGGTGTCCTGCGCGTAGACATCGAGATTCAGAAAGTTAAAGGGCTCATTTGAGTTTGAAGGAAACGTCTTCGACGCGGTGCTCGCTACGCCATCGATAAATTGCTGCAAGTTGGCGTAGGTCACAGTGGGAACAGTGCCTTCTCCGAAGTCATAGTCGTTCAGGAGGAAGATGCGGGTATTCGTTCCGAACCGTAATTCGTGAGCGCCCCGGCTCCAGGCCAGGTTGTCATTGACAAAGAAACGGGATGCGCGCCGGCCTTGAATCCAGGTGTTGTCAAGCCCTCCAACGGGCGTGAAGGCATTCGCGCCGCTGCCCTGCAACACGATCGGGAATGCCGAAAGCGTCTTCTGAAAGTTGGATGGCCCAAACAGGCTTTCGTACCATGAGAATGCGGGATTGAAATAGTTCACCAGCTTCTGTGAAAAGACATGCGTGTATCCGGCGGCAAACGAATAGAGAGGCTGAGGGGAGACTGCATCAAACAACGAGTTGATGGGATCTGTGTAGGCAGCTTGTACTCCGGTATCGGCCTGGAAACGCACCCAAGTCGTATCCTTCTGGTTGACGTTGTAGTCGAGGCGGACGGTCTGCACCTGTTCATGATCGTCGCTGGAGTGCGAAACGCTCTGCCGGTTGGCGCAACCTTGCCCCTGCTCCAGCGGACAACCAAGGACCGCGATGGGCGTACCGCTCGTATTTCCGTAGAGCGAGAACATCTGCTGGTAAAACGGGACCAACGGAGATGGAAGTTGTTGCAAGGCGTATTGTTGGAATGCGGCAGTAGGAACAATCGTCGGCGTGACGATGGGCAGCGCAATTCGCACCCATTCGCTGTCGAAGAAAAAAAAGAGCCTGTCGTGCGTAATCGGCCCTCCCACGCTACCCCCAAAGTGATTCACGGTCGATCTGGGTTTGTGGTTTCCCGGCGTCGCATTGGTGAAGTAGTCCGCCGCATTCAGCAGCGAACCATTCCACAGCTCATAGAGGTTCCCGTGAAACTGATTCGTGCCAGACTTGGTGACGTAGTCGACTTGGGATGCTCCATACCGTCCTTGATCCACGGAATAAGAAAGAGTGTTGACGGTCACTTCTGAAATCGAATTCAATCCCAGCACGAGGTTGGTTGAGAGGCCGCTGTTGAGGTTGGTGAGCGGGTCGTTCGTTTCCAGTCCGTCAACGATGTAGCCGTTGGAAAGGGCGGGTAGTCCGTTGAATTCCACGTTGCCATACCCATTGCTGCCGCCGACGAAATCGTTGCTGCCGCCCGCCGTATTGATCAGGGCTCCAGGCGCAAACTGCAGAGGGTAAGTCAGGTCACCGCCCGGATTCGGCAGATCCTCCAGCGCGGGCGCATTGAGAGTGGTGGATACATTCGCATTTTCTGGGTTGATGAGGGGAGCCTCGCTGCTGACCTCCACCGCCTCATTTGAGCGGGCCACCCTAAGCGTGAAATCCACGGTTTGCTTCTGGCCCAAGCCCGAGATGACATTGTCATTTTGCCGCGGATCGAAGCCTCGCGCCTCCACTCTGACTGAGTACGTACCCGGCTTTAACTGTGTGAAGTTGAACCGGCCCGCTTGATCGGTCTGGGCAGTACGCTTCAGGCTGGTCTCGTGATTCGTGATCGTCACGGTGGCGCCTGGCAAAACCGCGTTAGTTGTGTCCCTCACTTCGCCAATGATGGCGCTGGTGGTTTCGCCTTGTGCCAGTGCTTTCGCCGGGAGAAGACATGCCACGGTCAACACGAAAAAAACAATGTGAACGGCCCGCGCCATGAATGTCCTCACTCACTAGCCCCAAGACTGGCAATCTCTGCTTTGATTTATTAACCAGCGATTATTTTATGTAGTTAACCACAGTTAACACAAACAAGCAAGGACGAGAGGAGGAGGGGGCCTCGGCGACTGTGTCCGAGTGTCGGACAAACCGAAAGTTAATTTGTTGTAACCAGGCGCTTACACCAACTAAAAATGTGAACGTAGCTAGTGCATTGGCGGTTGGCCCAACTTTTTGGGTTTCGTCATGATCCACGGCTTGCAACCCATTGAAGGAATTTTATTTTGGGGGCGAAACTCCTGGATGTGACTGAGGACTGAACCTTATTTCATGCCAGTCCGCTGCGGAAATCAAAATCCCCTGGCTATAGCAGCGTGGTTCCCACCCTCGCAAAGTGCGCGAAGGGTGGGGCACCCTGAGTTGGTCTAGTTTCGAGGGGAAACCCATGGTGTTCGGCAGCATCGCGTCCCACCCTTGCAAAAGCGCAAGGACGGGGCAGCCCGCTTGTTATAGGGCAGAAAGAAGTCCAACAGCGTAGGGAGACGGGCAAGCCGCGTCTCTACAAGCTAGTCGTTACCGGCTGCGGCAGCCATCGCCCCGGCGGCTTTTAGATCCCGCGTTAAAGCTGGCTTCGGAGGAAGCTTTCCTAGATCGACCTTATATACGTGCCGCGCTAGCCCAAGTTTCTTCAGCGCCCAGATGCCGTACCAGTTCATGTCAATTTCATACCACTTCAAGCCGTGGCGCACGGAAACCGGATGAGCGTGGTGATTGTTATGCCAGCCCTCGCCAAACGTGACCATCGCCACGAGGAAATTATTGGTCGACAGATCTTTCGTCGCGAAGCGACGCGATCCCCACAAATGCGTGACCGAGTTCACCATCCAGGTAGCGTGCAGTCCAACAACTACGCGAGCGAACACTCCCCAGAGCAGCCATGGCAAGCCGCCGATCGCAAATAGAATCACGCCGAGGATGACGTTGCCGGTCCAATGATATTTTGTGAGCCAGACGTGCACTTTATCTTTGGTCAAATCGGGGACGTAGCGGCCGAGCGTCGTGGTGTCGTGATGCATCGACTTGCCCATCAAAATCCAGCCCATGTGCGCCCACCACTTGCCATCGATCGGCGAATGCGGATCGCCTTCATCGTCAGAAAATTGATGATGGATGCGATGCGTCGCCACCCAGAAAATCGGTCCGCCTTCGAGCGCGAGAGTCGCGCACCAGGTCAGGAAATACTCCACCCACTTCGGAGTCTTGTATCCGCGATGCGTCAGCAGACGGTGATAGCTCATGCCGATGCCGAGGCTGCCCGAAACCCACCATAAGAACATCGCGACGAATAATGCCTTCCAGGTAAAAAAGAATAATGCCGCAATTGCTCCGACGTGAAACAGCCCCATGGCAATCGCAGTGCCCCAGTTAAATCCGTCCTTATTGGCTCGAGCTTTGCGATTGGTGCCTTCGCCGCCTTCGGTCATCTCACGGCTGGTTGCTTCACTTACCGCATCGCGCATGGTCTCAGTCATTTGTAATTTCCCCGGTAGATATCGTCCCGCCAGTTTCAAGGAGGTACATCTTGGACAATAGCAAGACTGCAGGGATTCCGTTGTAATACTTCTGTAATCCCCGAGAGCCAAAGGGGTTACGAGCGTAATATGGGATTGCTCCAACGTGACCTAAGGAGATAAATATTCGAGATTGTTAGCAAGCGTTGGTTGTGATTTAGGGCACATCTACCGGTGATCGCGCATCTTTTTCGTGCGCCTTCTGCTGACATAGAGTATTGTTTTGCTCGTCATTGGTTAGCAGGATATCTGCAACTGCGACGAGTAAGGCAGTTCAACCGTTCTCCGTTAGCGGAGGTTTCAGTTGAAAAAGCAAATCTTGAATCGACCGGCGCTTCAGAAAAGTTCTCTGCTCTTCATCCCAGCGCTTCTTTTTGCCTTTGCACTCTGGGCACAAACGCCAAAACAGCCGCCCGCCGAATATAAAATTCCTCCCGAAGCCGCCGCCAAGCAAAATCCGATTAAGCCATCGGCAGAATCCCTGGCGCGCGGGAAAAAGCTATACGGCTACGACTGCGCCATGTGTCATGGCAAAGACGGCGATGGCAAGGGCGATATGGCCTCGGACATTAAAAATGTCACCGATTTCACCAAGTCGCAAGCTCTCAAGAATCGCACCGACGGCGAGCTCTTCTACATCATCCGGAACGGCAAAGGTGAGGACATGCCGCCAGAGGGTGACCGCGCCAAAGATGACGACATCTGGCACCTGGTGAACTACGTTCGTTCATTGGAGAAGAAATAAAAGGGCCCCGAAACCATCAACCACCAAGGGCACGAAGTAGCACGAAGAAAAGCTTCGGCCCGACTCTTCGTGTTACTTCGCGCCTGCCCGATTTTTGAGCCGGTCGATTCTTAAGCCGGTCGATTACTGCGCCGTTCTGGATGTGCAGTCGAGTAATCTACTTTGTGCTTGCGGCCCCGGCCTTAACCTCGACCCCGGCCCATTTCTCCAGCAGAGTAAGCGTCGCCGCGTAATCCATATCTCCCTGGCCCTCTTCGGCGGCCACGTCGTAGACCTCTTCCACCGCTTCGAGTCCGGGCAGGCGCACGCGAGACTCCTTGGCGGCGTCGAGCGCAAGATGAATATCTTTCAACATCAAGCGCAGAGGGAAGTTTGGCGAGAAGTCGCGGTTCAGGATAAACGGCGCTTTATAGTCCACTACTCCAGATCGCACCATAGAAGCCTGCACCAACGGCAATAATTTTTCTACATCCACTCCGAGCTTCGCCGCGAGCGTCAATGCTTCCGCGAAGCCTTCAAAAATAAGCGCAATTTGCAGATTCATCACCAGCTTCGTGGCTTGTCCCTTGCCCGTCTCTCCCATGTGGAATGTCTGCTTCCCCATGGCTTGAAAAAGCGGTTGCAGCCGCGCCAGCACGGATTCTTCCCCGCCAACCATAAAAATAAGTTGCCCCGCCTCAGCCGCAATCTTCGATCCAGTCATCGGAGCATCGACATAACTAACTCCCTGCGGCTTTACCCGCTCGGCAAAGCGCACTGTCGCCGAGGGCGAGATCGTGCTGGAATCAGCAATAATCATGCCCTCTGTCAAAACGTGCGCGGCTCCGCCCGGACCGAACAGAATGCTCTCCACCGCCTTCGTATCGGAGACGCACATCCACACCACTTCAACTCCCTGAGCAGCGTCTCCGGGAGTAGAGGCGCTGCGAGCGCCTTCCACCTCTTTGCCGCTGCTCCGATTCCACACTGCGACCTCATGTCCGGCTTTGACCAAGTTCGCGGCCATCCACCGTCCCATAATTCCCAAGCCTAAAAAAGCGACACGCATCAGCGTTTTCCCTCCAACTATTGAGACTTAAATTAGATATGACCAGCAAAGTAATGGTCAAGGACAACACCATATTTTTCACGGTAGTTGTTACCTGCGTGATGACGAAACCAGCGGGTCCGGTCGACACAGCCGTCAACCGCATCTAAATTGAACTGGAGACTTGGTAAGACAAAGCCGATAATCTGACGGTGGAAGGCTTCCGAATTCGTTTGCTTGGTGCCGGGTCAACTGAATGCTAAAGGCTTCGTTAAAAAATAAAGCGTTGCGCAAGCGAGCCACTCAGTTCACCCAACTCGTGCGGCATTCGGCGGTGACTCCGCGAACCGGCAAAACTCACAAGGTAAAACTCGCCTCGAACGGCGAACTAGGCGTCACCTTTATTGGACACTCCAGCTTCTTCCTGCAAATTGGCGGGCAGAATGTTGTCATCGATCCTAACTTCGCGCGCTGGTTATTTGTTCTAAAGCGCCTGCGGCAGCCGGGATTGAATTTGCGCGAACTGCCTCCGATGGATGTTGTGCTGGTGACGCACGCTCACTTCGATCATCTGCATCGGCAATCGCTGCGCACCATCGCGAGCCAAACTCGGCGCCAATGCGGCACGGCTCCCACACTAGTAGTACCGCATCATTTATTTGATCTGGTTTCGGACCTCGGCTTCGAGCGGATCGTCGAATTGGAGTGGTGGAATACTTATCGCCACGGGACCCTGGACATCACCCATGTCCCCTCCCGTCATTGGGGAGCTCGAATCCTCAAAGACTCGCACCGCGGCTACGGTGGCTACGTGCTGCGCAGTGGGAAACACTCCGTTTATCACGCGGGAGACACCGCATACTTCAGCGGCTTCCGCGAAATCGGACGCCGGTTGTCGCCACAACTCGCGCTACTCCCGATCGGGGCCTATAACCCTGAGCAATTCCGCAATGTGCACACCAGCCCCGCCGACGCCACGAAAGCCTTCGTGGATCTAAAGTCGCGATGGATGATCCCGATGCACTACGGCACCTTTCGCCTCTCCCATGAGCCAATAGAAGAGCCTCTGCAGTTGCTTGAGCGCGAGGCCCAAAAGGCCGGAGTCAAAGATAAAGTTGTGGTGCTGGAGGAAGGGATTACACGGTTCTTCTGAGGGGGAGAGAGTACTCTTCTAGTCATGGATAAGAAAGAAATCAATTCCCCAAAGTTGACCGAGCATTTTCTCTTCTGGGTTTGCGGTATCGGAGGATTGCTGCTGGCGTTTCTGTTTGCGCATTTCGTCTATCACGTTATTTGAAACTTCAGAGCTTCGCTTCTCTGCAGCCCGCGCCTCGGCAAAAAATAAAAAGGGGCGACCTCTCAGGCCGCCCCGTACTGCAAACAATCTACCTTTACGCTGCTACAAGAGCGCTATGGAAGGTCGAGGTTACAGCTTCAAAAGTCTGTACCTTCGGCGTTCCATCAATCACTTTTGCGAGCGTTCTCAACACTTCTGGGTAGGTGTTGGTGTTGTAAGCATCGGCATTCGCTTTGCTTTCCCACAGGCTGATCGAAATCGCATCCGGACTGCCGGGATTCGACAATGTCAGTTCTTCTTTAAAACCCTTCTGCTTGCGAAGTAACGGCAGAATTTCTTTCTCGAGGGTGCGAGTGTAGTCGGAAAGCATGTTCGATTTCACATGAAAAGATACATTGCGTGCAAACATATTCAACCTCCTGAGGTTGTTGCTAAGTAGGGGAGGACTTCAGATGGGCTGACTTAGTTTCAGGGAACCTGAAAGAGGTGGGAACCACCTCAACTTCAACCCTAGGCCTGGGGGACTTCAATGTCAAACTGCGGGAAAGTATTTAGTGCAGGTAGCACGGAGGGACACAGTTCTTACCACAGGGGACACAGAGGGACAGGGAACACAGAGGAAGACACTTGCAAGTCGAAATATACTATGGGCTTAACCTTTAACGTCCACATTACGAATCAATGTGACCTCGGGCGCCAGTTTGCATCTAACTAAAAACAGGCAGTTTTGGCATGGTATACTGCGTATAGATGGGGTATTTGGGCCCCTCCACATCCTGCCCGAGGATTTCGACACATGGCTGGTAGTTCTCGTCGCTCTAACTCTCGTTCTATCTTCTTGATTGTGTTTGTGCTGGCTCTGTTCGGCCTGTTGGGAATGCTATTTGCCCAGAGGATAAGCCCGGCCACCGCTCCAAGCAGCGATTCTGACGTCCGCGACAGCCTGAAGCAGTTTACCGAGGTGTATGAAAAGGTCGAGGAGAACTATGCCGACCCGGTGAATGCGGACAAGGCTATTTATAACGGCGCCATTCCGAGCATGTTGCATCAGCTCGATCCGCACTCGAACTTTTTCGATCCGAAGTCTTACTCGGCCCTGCGCGAAGAACAACGCGGCAAGTATTACGGCGTCGGCATGACGGTAGGACCGCGCAACAACAAAGTCATTGTTATCGCTCCGTTTGTCGGCACCCCGGCCTACCGCGCCGGCATTCGCCCCGGCGACATCATCGCGGCCATTGACGGCAAGGCCACCGACAACATGAGCACTTCTGATGTTGCCGATCTGCTCAAAGGACCGAAGGGCACCACCGTCCGCATCACCATGTTGCGCGAAGGCTCCGATCATCCTTTGGAATTTGCCGTCATCCGCGACGAGATTCCGCGCTACAGCGTCGACCTCCATTTCATGATCAAGCCCGGCATCGGATACATGCATGTCTCCGGCTTCCAGGAAACGACAGAGCATGAAGTGGCGGAAGCCCTGGAGCAAATGGGCGATCTCAAAGGCCTGGTTCTCGATCTCCGGCAAAATCCCGGCGGCCTGCTCAGCGAAGGCGTTGGCGTGGCCGACAAATTTTTGAAGAAGGGGCAGTTGATCGTGTCGCACCATGGGCGGTCGTCTCCGGAAAAACGATACGTGGCAGCGCATGGCAATGGCGGCCGGGATTACCCCTTGGTTGTTCTGGTGAATCGCGGCACTGCATCAGCTGCGGAAATTGTTGCCGGGGCAATTCAGGACCACGATCGTGGGCTGATAGCAGGCGAAGTGACCTTCGGCAAAGGCTTGGTGCAAACCGTTTATCCGCTGGCCGAAAATACGGGTCTGGCGCTAACCACGGCCAAGTACTACACCCCGAGCGGGCGCCTGATCCAACGCGATTATTCCAATCTCTCTCTTTACGACTACTACTACAACCGCGAGGGCGAGGATAACAACACGAACCATGAGGTCAAGCTGACCGATGGCGGGCGCACGGTTTACGGTGGCGGCGGCATTACTCCCGACGTGAAGATTGCGCCGATGAAATCCAATAAATTTCAGGAGACGTTGCTGCAGCATTATGCTTTGTTCAATTTCGCCAAGCATTATGCAATCGCTCACAAGATCACGCAGAACTTTGAGGTAGACGATGCCGTGATGCTCGACTTCCGCAAGTTCATGGACTCCGAAAAAGTCGCGTACACTGAAGCCGAGATCATGGAGAACAACGATTGGCTGCGCTCCAGTATCAAGAGCGAAATTTTCGTTGACGCCTTCGGACAGGAAGAGGGACTGAAAGTTCGGGCTGAAACTGATCCCGACGTTATTAAGGCTTTGGACCTGATGCCGCAGGCGCGGGCCTTGGCCGACAACGCCAAGAAGGTCGTCGCGGAGCGAAACTCGGCTCCGGTCACCCGCTAATCACATCTGATTTCATTCTCTATTCAGGCCCGGGCGACTGGGCCTTTTTCTTTCCGCTCCCATTTTGGTCCCGAAAATTTCAACGCTCATCTCGTTATCCGCATCTTAAGCCGGTTGTTTTGAAATAATTAACTTTATGCTGCTTAGGTTTTTCTTTTACCAAATCCTCGCCGTCGCGCTATTGCTCGCCAGATCGCTTGGGCAAACTGAAGCGCCCTTGCATCAAGACGACACTGCTTCACCTAATTCGACACAAGGTTCGGCACATACGCCTGGTCATAGGCGTGAAATGCCAGGCATACCCGATTTCGTTGAAATTACGCCATTCTTATTTCGCGGCTCGGTACCAACTCACGAGGGCTTGCAGGCGCTGGAGCGATCCGGGGTCCAGATCATCGTGGACACGCGCGTCAACCGGACAGGGAAAGAAAGAAAAGAGGCTCGCAAGCTGGGCATGCAATACGTAAAAATCTCGTGGCGTTGCCCTTTCCCAAGAGATAAAGTTTTCGCGCGGTTTCTGAAAGTGGTCCGCGACAATCCCGGCAAGAAAGTCTACGTGCACTGCCTGCTCGGCGATGATCGAACCGGCATGATGATCGCCGCCTATCGCATGGCCGACGAAGGCTGGACAGCGGAAGAGGCGATGCGCGAGATGCGGCAATACGGCTTCACGAAAAGTCATCATTATATCTGCCCCGGATTAGCCAAATACGAGTCAAGTTTCCCCCATCGCCTAGAAACCAACAAAGCCTTCAAAGACCTTCGTCAATAAAGCCGTGGAGTGCCAGTGGAGCGCCGGGCGTCCCCGCCCGGCCAAATAAATGCTGACACTGACTCCCCGAAGCGAGAGAAGAAAGCGCCCCTCGAAATGTCCCCTTGAGTGTCCCGTCCCAAAGCCCTAAAGTATCTAAAAGATAAAGTGCGCGGAGGCGCCCTTCTGCTAGCGGCAATCGTGCTTCAATCAGTCCCGCATCAGGGCGCCTGGGTCATCGTCCTTCGGTCTTCCGGGAATTGGATACCAGCAATCCTCGTGGCCATGGTTGCGGGAGTGCTGGACTGGAGATTCCGGCGAATTCCTAACTGGCTTACCGTCTCGGGCTTGGCAGCCGGACTAGCCGCCAACACAATTCTCTACCGGTGGCCGGGATTTAGAAATGCGTTGCTAGGCGCCGCATTGGGACTGGGACTGCTGTTGCCTTTCGTCCTGATTCGTAGCCTGGGCGCTGGAGACTGGAAATTGGCTGGCGCCTTGGGCGCATGTCTCGGCCCTCGGCAATTGCTCTCGGTGCTGCTGATAACTATTCTGTTGGCCGGAGTCATGGCGCTCGTGCTCGTAATCTTCAAAGGCCGGTTGAAAACAACGTTATGGAACATAGCAAATTTGGTAGCCGCAGTCTTTAGCCTGCGAATGCCCGGATCGGAAGTATCGCTGGACGATCCCCACTCCACAAAAATCCCGTTCGGAGTGGCCATGGCGGCGGCCGTTTTGTTCTATGCTGTAGGTCGGGCGGTTGGGAGAATCTAGCGCCCTAATGGATTTATAATTTCGGATCAAGCTCATAGCTTNNTCCTCGTGTGGAGCGGACACTCTTGTCCGCGTGTGGGCAGCGCGTCGCTGTCAACGCGGACAAGAGTGTCCGCGCCACACGATCAAAAGCATCATTTGACATTCGGAACGAAGCGAGGGACCTGCAGTTTGCTAAAGCTCAGACAAATTGCGCGCTGGCTCCGCGGCACAGAGGGCGCGGAGATTCTCGAAGCCGCGATTGTGCTGCCCGTGGTCTTGCTGTTTCTTTTGGGCATCGTCTGGTTTGGTCGGGCTTTCAATATATATTCCACGATCTCCCAAGCAGCGCAGCAGGGGGCAGTCACAGCCGCCCGCGAAACAGGCGGGACTGCCGCCCTCCCCGATCCGGCTACGGCGGACAACGAGGTAATGAAGGTGCTGAACGCCTCGAATCTCGACTCGGCTCAGATACAGCAGTGGGAGGCTAACAATCCCGATCCGGCTAATCCCACTTTCCAACCGTGCCCAAACCCGGCCCCACCGGCTTCCTGCACACTCACAACACACAAGATCTGGGTGTGTAGTTCAGTACTGCTGGATTCAACGACTAAGCTGTGCGGAACCTTAGTCAGTTTTCAATACAAATTTGCATCCTATCTTCCATTTAGTTCTCTCAATTTGCAGCCGGTTATTTTGTCCGCCCAAGCCCAGAGCCGGATGGAGAACTAATGTTTTTCTCTCCCCGTCGATTTCAGCTTAGGGCCGCTGTACCGAATCAAGCACAAGGTTCCGCGCTTCTTGAGTTTGCCATCTCGCTCCCCATCTTGGTGCTATTCGTCGTCGGGATTTATGATTTCAGCGAGGCATTAAATCTAAAGCAGAAGATCCAACAGGCAGTGCAGGAGGGCGCCATTGTCGCCGGAGCTCAGCCCACTAGCGACCTGCAATCGGCCTCTGGTAGTAACCCAACTTCTACCCAGGCCGTGGCTGCAGCGATATTGAACTCCCTCACCGGGAGCGGGGTACTGGCGAGTGGGGCTTGCTCTGCTCCAGGGACACCCACCTTGGCCGGAATGACTTGGACATACGCAATTACGTGCAACACTCCTGCAGATAGTCTCGTTATTAGTATCAACCGAGGCTGGGTTTGCGGATCAGCTCCGCCTCCTCAGTGCCCGTCTGCGCCCACTCCGCCATGCACCTCTTCGCCTGTCGCAGTTGGAAGTAGTGTGGCGGTAACCTATCCGTATCATTGGAAATTGTTCGGCAGTGTTCTTCAATTAATAACGCCCGGCCCTAATGGCTATTCAAGCCCTACGACCTTAGCCGAGTGCGCTTCGGTGCACAATCAGATGTGAATCATGAATGGAAAGAATTACATTTCGGGCCGTCAGAAGGAACAAGGCGTCATCATCACGCTGGTTGCCGTATTCATGCTAGCCGTTATCGGGGCGATGGCTGCGCTTTCCATCGACGTGGTAACCCTCTATACCGCCCGCAGCGAGGCGCAGCTCGCGGCAGACGCGGGTGCGTTGGCGGGTGCACGAGCGTTGGCCAACTCCGGGATGACTTCGGCCACGACACCATCGATTTCATCGTTCGAGACGATTGCTCGTACGGTGGCAACACAAGTCGCCGCCAATAATCAAGTGGGCGGCAGTTACTTAAACGGGAATGCGGCTGCCTGCACGCCCGGGAATGCCTCAGGCCAGCAAATTTGCGTTAGCTTCAACGACACCGCGCTGACGTTTGGGTGGGACCCGCAGATAACCGTGACAGTGCAACGATCGGATCTGCCAACTTTTTTTGCGCGACTATTGGGAAGCACGCAACTCAAAGTAACAGCTGTGGCGAAGGCCGAAGCCTACAATCCTTCGTGGTCGACGGATACCGTTAAAACTCCAGTTGCGCCAATTTGCGTGAAGCCCTGGTTACTACCAAATATTGACCCCAGCAATCCTCCGAACCCCATTTTTTCCATAGCGACGGGTACCCCTGCCTCCACGACGATCGGGCTCGTGGGTTGGCCTCCCTCCACAGGGGGGACTGGGATGAGAGCCGATTGCGCGACCTGCACCGCATCTTCCGGTCCCACTGTTTGGCGTTATTATCCGGGCACAACTGATTCGACCGGCGGACTCCCGCCAAGTTTCCCGCCGCCGAGCGCAGCATCGGTTACCTGCTCGGGATGCAGCGGCTTCAGCAATTATCAGTTGAGTATCGCGGGCTGTGTGCAAACGCCGATCCATTGCAACCAGATTGTGCAAATCGACCAAAACTCAGACCCATACCGCAATCTCCACACGGCAGAGGCCGTGGATAGCCTCGCCCACTCCGGCAACAATGGTGGTGACAGCGTAAATACAGCGCTCCTGACCCCACCCTTTATGTTTGTTGCGGGTTCCGACAATCCTGTGGTTCAGGGAAGCATCACCATGGTCAGCGATTCACTGGTGACTGTGCCGGTAATCGACGAATCGAGTTTGCCAACTAGTTTTCCGTCGGCTCAGATTATTGGTTTTGTGCAATTATTCCTACAACCGAACGGTCAAAAGGTTAACCCAGGCACTCACCGCATAGAAACGCAGGTAATTAACTTGATCGGTTGCGGCACTACCCCAATGGAGCCACAACCCATCCTTGGTGATGGTGCCTCACCGGTAGCAGTGAGGCTAATATCTCTTAACTAAATCAGAAAGCGCTGGATCCGCGGCGCGTCAGAATCACGCGCTCCAGCTTTTCTTCGGTGCCTACGAAGATGAAGTTGTAGGCCGATCCGTTCAATAGCGATGCCAGCACTTCACGGGATGAAGCGGGCCCAATATCAACTGCGACTTGTTCCTGCTCCGCGCCCGACGGAATTGCGATCTCCGCCTGCGTCTGGCGCTGCACTTCGAACAAGACCTGTGACATCGTCGCTTTGTCCGAATGAATCTGCAGCAATCCATTTTCGTAGGTTACGACCAGCGAGGGTTGCGGAGGCGATGCTTTCGCGGCGGGCGGCGTGGATCTCGAATCCGTCTGTTGCCGCGCCGTTCGAACCGGCGCCACGCTCGCGGCNNGCTTGCGGCAGCGCTCCGCGGAACTCGATCATAAGCCGCCACTGCGGCGGTGTTCGCACCTAGTACCGCATTCTGCAATTTTGCTGTCGCGCCACGCGCCCCGGTTGCAGCGGTATCGTGCTTGGAATACTCCGATTGCAGCCCACGAATCCTGTCCGCACTGAAATTCACCGGATTCAGCTCGGCCCCACTCCCCTGCGCTGCACCGAGTTTCACTACGACGGCGTCCGGAAGAGTCGAGATTTGATACGACTGCGGCTCAGCCAGATCGAGGACAACCCGAGTTATCGGTGGATTGTTGAAAAAAAGTCCGGCCCGTATCGCCTTGAGCGCACCGCGATTCACTCGCAGCGCCCGCAAATCCGCCGCCGGAAGCGCGCCCGGAAAATCGACGATGATGCGGTCAGGTCCGGTAACAACTTGAGTATCAGGAGCAACCGGGCCGCCGGAAGTTTGTATTTCGACTTCTATCGCGCCAGGCGTCCCGCGCACCATTACATGCCTGACACGCGCATCGGAAGCATTCGTCGAAGCCGCCTGTTCGGAACCGTCTCGCGCTATCCTGCCCTTTAATACATAAGTAGGAGCGGGAGCGGAAACCGGTGCAGCGGTCTGCGCCGCCAGCAGTGTCGAGAGCACCGCCGCCAAAGCGCCCGGCCGTAGCAGACGCAGCTTGGTCACCATGTCCATCATGACTTTTGGCACTGAGTTCTGAGCAAAGTCTAGCAGTTTCCATGATCGCAATCCGCACCGAAAGTAGTAGCACTAATTGCAGTAGTCAATACCTGTTTTAGTCACCGAGCGGAGAGCGCGCCTTCTGCTCGCTCGCGCATTCCTTAATCTGCATGGCTAATCTGCCGGGACTGTCCGGCGCTTGCCAATCTCATAATCTCCACCTGCCATTCATTTTCGGAATCCTTCCTTTTTTCCGAACCTCGAATCTGGCTGCTGAAAGATGGGGCTTTTTTCACAACAAAATATTCGTTCCTTCGTAGCCGCGCCGATCTTCACTCTCAGCTTTCTTTACTCCGTGCATCGATGCCCGAATTTCCAGGAAAGAGTGATCTCAACCATCAATCTTTTGCTTCCGACCTCGTCCACTATCGCAACACCTTGAGATATTTTTCTAAACTTTTCGCACCCATGGACGTAGAACAGCCTGATAAAACGTCTCCTCCGGAATTTAATCCACAGCCCTGCAAGCACTTATTAGTTGCGTTGTAACTCCCGTAGTTACACAGCTTACCTGCAGACTTACACCACATTTCGTCGCTTCTTTTGAAACTGCATGGCAGCCGCCTTTAGGTAACTCTACGAAAGTGTCGGGAACGAAAGAGGACTTATGCAAGATGTACAGAACGCTCATGCTGATTGCGATGTGCTCTTGATCAGCACTAAGCCGGTAGTAGCCTTCGAGGCTCGCGGTCTCCACCGTGAGCTCTTTCGATCAGATTCGCAAGGTTCGGCCCGCTAAGGTTCGTTAACTGCACGATTCCGCTGTGCGGCAGATAGTTGAGCCGAGAGGAAAAAGGATGACGGTCATGCGTAGATACAACGGTGCCACAACGTGGTTCATAGCATTCTTACTGCTCATTATCTGCGCTGGTTGCAGCGATCCAGACAAGCGCATGAACCCAGGCCTCGTTCCCCCAACCGTCCTGTCAGTAACGCCTCCTGCTGGCACGGTCGGCGCTTGTCCCAACATGGTAGTGACCGCGACCTTCAGCAAAGCCATGAATTCGACGTCGATTAATAGCTCGACCTTTACACTCGCTGGACCCGGCGCCTCACCCGTGACCGGCACCGTCACCTATGATGCGTCCAGCAACACTGCGACCTTTACGCCGGCAACCGCGCTCGCGCTGAGCACTCTCTACACCGCCACCATCACCACCGGTGCGATCGATGAGCAAGGAATCGCTTTGGCCAGTAATTATGTTTGGACATTTACGACCGGCGCCAACACCTGCATTCCAACCGTAATCTCCGTCACTCCTCCCCCTGGCTCGGCCAGCGTTTGTCCAGCCAGTGTAGTGACCGCGACCTTCAACGAAGCGATGAACCCTTCGACAATCAACACCACCACTTTTACGTTGACTGGCCCGGGCACTACCGCTGTCACAGGCGTGGTAACCTACGCCGCCTCCACCGCGACCTTTACTCCTTCGAGCCCACTGGCACTCAGCACACTTTATACCGCCACCATCACCACCGGTGCCCAAGACCTTTTCGGCAATTCGCTGGCGAATAGTTATGTGTGGACCTTCACCACCGGCAGCGCATCCTGCAGTCCGCCCACGGTGATATCCGTCGCCCCGCCTAATGGCTCGAGCGGAATTTGTCCGAGCACCCTCGTAGTTGCCACCTTCAGCGAAGCCATGAAGGTTTCCACTATCAATACCACCACCTTTACATTGACCGGGCCGGGCACGACTCCGGTCGCTGGCACGGTGAGTTATGTGGTTTCCAGCGATGTCGCGACCTTCACTCCAAGCA